>VYCX01000449.1 GCA_009843725.1 Boseongicola sp. SB0675_bin_26 | reverse complement strand
GGCTCTGCTAGGGTTACGACGTCGTGAAGTCGTTCGACGGCGCGGGCGATCCGGTGCGCGGTGGACGCACCGTCAACGAGGCGGAGGCCAAGACCGTGCGACGGGTGTTCCGCGAGTTCGCGGACGGCGCGAGCCCGCGCATGATCGCGCGGCGGCTGAACGTCGAAGGCGTCCCCGGCCCCTCGGGCAGGCTCTGGACCGATTCCACCGTCCGGGGCCACGCGAAGCGTGGCACGGGGCTGATCAACAACGAGCTCTACGTCGGCCGCCTGGTGTGGAACCGGCTGCGCTACGTCAAGAACCCGGAGACGGGAAAGCGGGTCTCCCGCGTCAATCCGCCGGAGGAGTGGATCGTCACTGAGGTTCCCGGCCTCCGCATCGTCGACGACGGCCTCTGGCAGGCGGTCAAGGAACGCCAGGGCGAGATCACCGAGAAGTACGCCACGGTCATCGAGGCCACGCGGTCCGCGCGGACGAACCGGCTGAACGGCGCGCACCGCCCCCGCCACCTGCTCTCGGGCCTGCTCGAGTGCGGCGTGTGCGGCGGCCCCTACGCCATGCGGGGCCAGGACCGCTACGGCTGCTCCGGCCACGTCATGACAGGATCCTGCCCGAACGGCCGGGGCATCCGCCGCGCGGCGATCGAGGAACGCGTGCTGTCCGGGCTGAAGGACCGGCTGATGGCGCCTGAGGTCGCCACCGAGGCGATGCGCGCCCATGCCGAGGAGACCAACCGGATCAACCGCGAGCGCCGTGCCTCTGGCGCGAGCGACAGGAAGGAACTGGGCGACGTCGAGAGAAAGATGGCAGCCATGATCGCCGTCATCGAGGACGGCGGCCACGTGCGCGGCATGGTGGACCGGCTGCGCGAGCTGGAGGCGCGCCAGGACGAGCTGAACGAACGGCTTTCCGAGGCGCCCGCCGACCTCCCGGACATCCACCCCAACGTTGCGGACGTGTACCGGCGCAAGGTGGCGCGGCTCGCCGAGGCGCTGGACCATCCGGAGGACCGCGACGCGGCGGCGTCAGCCATGAGGAGCCTGATCGACCGCATCGTGCTCACACCGGGCGACAGGCGGGGCGAGATGGACGCCGTGCTGCACGGCGATCTCGGGACGATCCTCGAATGGGCGGGAAACGGGCACGGGAACGCGAATGCCGGGACGTCCATGCCGGATATGTCGGTCTCGGTGGTTGCGGGGGTAGGATTTGAACCTACGACCTTCAGGTTATGAGTTTGAGTAATGAAATGTCGCCAACCTTGCCCTGACAGGGACATTCGGCGACAATAGTAAGGTTATTCAGTTCTTTAGAGGCACATCAAGGGTCGAATACCGTGCCAATGACGGCCAAGACAGGCCACACATTTGCGCTTTTTTGATTCCCATATGATTCCCAGCGTTGTAGAATGCTTCCCAACGAAGACAGTCAACGGAGGCACAATGCCTGCACAGATCAGGATCACCAAGCGGGTCGTCGACAGCATCAAGGCCGAAGGGAAGGACCGCTTCCACTGGGACCGGGATCTGCCCGGTTTCGGCGTACGGGTCCGGGCCTCCGGCCGCAAGTTCTTCGTCGCCCAGTTCCGTGCAGGCGGACGCGTCCGCCGCATTACTCTCGGTCCCGTGGCGGCCATGACCCCGGAAATCGCACGCACACGGGCGATGGCCCTGCTTGCCGAAGCCAAGGCAGGCCGCGACCCCGCCATGCAGCGAGACGCGGCCCGCAAGGCCGCGACCGTGAAACTGCTTGGGCAGAGGTTTCTCGAAGAGTACGTCCCCGACCACTGCAAGGAGAGCACGGCCAACGAGTACCGGCGTTCCGTCGAGCTCTTCATCGACCCCGGCATCGGCAACCGCAAGGTGACCGAGATTCATCGGAAGGACATCGCCGAACTGCACCATGCGATGCGCAGGACGCCCTACCAGGCCAACCGCACTCTCGGGGTGCTGTCCAAGATGTTCAACATGGCCGAAGTGTGGGGCCTGCGGCCGGACGGCTCGAACCCGTGCCTACACGTCAAGCGTTTCAAGGAGGAGAAGCGCGAGCGCTTCCTGAGCGCCGAGGAGTTCCGGCGCCTCGGCGCGGTTCTCGACGAAATCCTCGACGACGGCTCCGAAACCTGTTCGGCGGTCGTTGCCATCCGCCTGCTGATGCTGACCGGCTGCCGGCTCTCGGAAATCCAGAAGCTGCGCTGGGAGCAGGTAGATCTGGACACTGGCGAGCTGAACCTGCCGGATACCAAGACGGGTGGCCGGGCGGTGCCGTTGGCGCCTTCGGCTGTGCGATTACTGACCACACTGCCCAACGAAGACGACAACCCGTGGGTGATCGTCGGCCGCAAGGCGGGCTCCCATCTCACCGACCTGCAGCATCCCTGGCGGCGCATAAGGGACCGGGCCGCATTGCCCGGCGTGCGCATTCATGATCTCCGGCACTCCTTCGCCTCAAGAGCACTGGCGCTTGGAGAAGGGCTGCCGATGATCGGGAAGCTCCTTGGTCATACCCAGGTTCAGACAACCGCCAGATACGCTCACCTGGCCCGGGACACAGTGAAGGCTTCCGCAGCCCGCATCGGCGACAGCATCGACAACGATCTCGACGCGGCGCCATAGGAAGACCGGCCGACGAACACCGATGGTCCCGGCGTCAGTTCTAGGATGCCAGCGACTTTCCACGCAATCTCATCTCCTCAAGGGGCACTGATTGCTGCCGCAGCCAAGTTTGGCGGTGGCAACCGAGATCAGCCCGCAAAGGAGATTCCGTTCAGTTCAGATCCCCTCCATTCGCCCGCACGATATCCAGCAACCGCTGAAATCGAGGGTCAAGTTCGAGTTCTGGCCGTGCGACCCGCACTGCGCTTAGACACGTAGCCAGATTGGGGAAGTGCCCTTGGGCCGCGTCACCCACAATTCGGTCCATGAGCTCGAGCGATGCCTCGGGACGACTCGCGTCCAGTTTCGCCTTTTGAAGCGGGTAAAGGACTCGGTCTGGATACTTCAGCGGCCGCAACCAAGGGGAAACCTGCGCCAATGCGTCGGGAAACGCGTCCCCCGCCGCAATGCACGCTCTGGCGAAACTCTCCGAGATCGATGCCGAAATGGTATCCGACGTGCTTGGCCAGATCGATCTCAGGTAGGGCGCCGCCCTGTTCGTCCAGTAGTCGGCTCTCTGATCGCCGGCACTGTCCACTGCGCGAGCGAATGTGTCGGCTGCGTGTTCAAGCCCGTCCTGGGGCAACGCCTGCATGGCAAGCGCCAGTTCGCGCCTTCCAAAGACGTCTCCTGGTTCGAGCCCTGCGAACGTCAACAAGGACGCATACTGTTCACGGTGATTGCCAAGCCCGGCGTAGTGGCCTGCCGTCTCGAGGAACGCTGGCTTGAGCCGCTCCATCAAGGGCGGATAGAGCCTCGGCGACGAGAGGAACCCCTTCCATGCGGCGCGTGCTTCCGCCTCCGAGTTTCCCCACTCGAAGAGCGGAAGCAAGTTCCGGATCGCCCATTCGCGGTCCACTCGGAACAACGAGATCACGTGGGTTGCCAACAACACCCTGCCATGCCGGAATTTCGGAATTCCGGAGTCACTGAGCTGGGTAAACACGCGCCTTGGTTCGTCAGCCAGACCTCCTTGATCCTCAAGACCGCTTTGGTACCACCAGTGAAGCATCCCCTCCGTCACATGTCCGACGGGATGGTTGATCGCACGGCCGACGATATCGTCGTCGTCGTCCTCTTCGACCTCGCAGTCTAGCTCCAGGACGCGATTGCACAGCGAGAAGAATACCGCCTCTTGTCCTTCGAAGGTTCTGGCCTGCTCTCTCAACCACCAACTCACCCCATGCGATAGCTCGAGAAGCTGTTTCCCAGGCACTTCAGCCAGCACCGGCGCAATTTCCCGCCAGGAGCGTTCCAGCAGTTCATCCTCGGACCAACTTTGAAGTGCCTCGCGCCAACGCCCGATCGGCCATGTTCCTTCGCCAGCCAAAGCAAGCAACGCAGGCGCGGCTTCATCGAAATCGGCGCGGCAGCGCTCGCGCCAGTCGTCGGGCCGCCAAAAGTCCGGCTCAGGATACTCGCGCAGCCACTGCATCAGTTCACTCTGGGCGCGGGGCGTGGCGACGTGGAGCCGCATCTCTCCGCCATCCCCCGACCAGGTCGGAAATTCGTCACGCTCATTCTCGGCCAGCCGCCAATTCGGGTGCCTGGCGGAGATCTCGTCCATCCGACCCCGGGCAGCACCGCTCAGCCGTGCCCCTGCCTGGCTGATCTTGGCCAGTCGCAACCAGACCTCGCTTTCCTGCAACCCTGTCCAGCGCTCGTCCTCGATGTCAGCCCTGTACATGTCACGTGGCGGTCCGGCGAGTATCGACCGCTCAAGCCTGACGAGCCCGACCTCATCGAGCTGCGGCCCTAGGGAAACCAGCAGCCTCATGGTTTCTCGCTGGGTCTCCACGGACCAAAGCCACCAACCATCGTCGGCCAGCAGCCACTCGAGTCCGCGACTTTGAGGAACGATGTCTTGCTGCGCGGCAGCAAAGAATGCCAGCCGCCGGAACAAAGGGTAGGGAAGCTGCGACCAGCCTTCCGCCGCGAGCAGCGCATGGCCAGGCGACACGACGGCAGCGGCCCTCCAGGCGTCGCGGTTCAGCTCAATCAAGGCGGTCCAGTCCTGCAAGGACAGATTCTGCTCATGCACTTCGATCGATGGTTGGCTCACGTATGACAAGTCGCTCCTGTCATCGGCTCCACCGAGCTCGCGCATTAGATCCAGCGCATCGCGAAGCAACCCCGTGAAGTCAGTGAGCAGCGTCGGAAGCGAGGAGACCCAGCTCTCGCGATCTGCCAGCTCGCGCAGGTCCCCATGAACATGCTTTGCCGAGAGGACGATCTCCCAATCGACAAGCTGCCGCATGCCTCCTGAATCTTCATCATTTTCATCCTCATCCCCGTCAAAGGGCGGCCATTCGAAGGGCGCACGCAACGACACGCGCGGGCTCAGCAAGTCCCGCAGTTCCAGCCGCAGGATGGTTGTCAGCCCGTCTCTCTCAAAGCGGCCCCGCCATCGATGAAGATCAAGGTCGGGTCCGGACCTCTCCACCCGATCGGCCAGCACAAGGCCCCAAAGCGTGCGCATACGCCTGTCCGGGATCGCGTCAGGCGAATCCTTGCGGATGCGGTCCAGTTCCTCTCGAGCCTCGCAACTCTCAAGCCGGGCCAGTTTATCCAGACGCAAGGCTATCCAGTTCGCAAAGTCGCCGTGCAGCTTCCCTCCTTGCCTGACCAGCCAGAGGATCAATGCAGGATTGCCAAGATGACGGATCAGCCAGCGGGTGAGGTGAAACATCACCTCGTCAAGTTGCCCCTCGTGCGCACCCCAGTTCGCAAGCGCCATCCGAGGAGCCAAGTCGTACGGTGAGGGCCTGTGGGTCAGACTGAACTCGAGACTCTCGTCCACGCTCGCCTTCGGCGGAACGCCGAAACGGATCAGGTCAGCATGTTTGAACCGGTCCTCGCCGAGCGGTTCGAGCCAATCGAGGCTGGGCACTGGATTCAGTTCCGCGAACCGCATGGCGGGAAGACCGTTTCGCTCACTCAGGGCCCACAGCATGCGGCTGACGAAGTCATCCCGGCCCGTCGCCGTGTCCGGACGCGCCCTGGCGTACTCGACGACGATCCGCTCTTTTCCACGTACGCCGTCGCGGTAGGTGTCGGCCCAGGTACGGAGAGTCCTGTGAAGGTAGGCGTGACGCCGATGCTCCCGATAAAGGATGGGCGTCACGTTCTTGGCGCGCCATTCGTTCGCACGCGCCTCCTTCTGGCCCCTGGAATGGCTTCCGAACGCGAACATCTCCAGCGGCGATTCGCCGAGCAGGCTGTCTGCCGCCAAGGCATCCATCATGTAGCGCAACACGGGGTCGTCGATGCTGTAGCCGACGAAGCATACAACGAAGTTCCGAAGCAGGTCGCTGACGAAGCGCGCTGCCCAGCGCTCGGTGAGGTAGGCAAGGCCGAAGTCGCCACTGGAGACGACCAGGCTGTCCAAGTTCCTGTCGGCGGGGTTTTCGGGCAGCAGGCCGTGGAGGTACACCAGTCCATCCCAGCGTTGCTTGGGGACCGGCAGCAACGGGGCTTCAAATCGTTCCGCAGAAAGTCGACCCTTCGCGATTGCGTGCTCGAACAGCCGGTCGAAGTTTGTCGTGATCAGCCGCGTGCGACTGTCGCGGCACTTCGCCAAGGTCAGCAGCGCCTCATGCGTGGTGGTGGCATTGGGGCCGGAAACGTCCGGATCGAGGATCTCCGCGATCTTCTGACGTACGGCACGACGTCCGCCGACATAATTCGCCTCGAGCAGACCCACGGCCCTGTCATGGCTCTTGGCCTTGATGGCGGCCGCCTGCACGGGATCCGGGTCAATCCCCAGACCGGAATAGAGCTTGTCCACCAGTTCGGCAAATCCCGGCAAACCAGCGGGATAGGAAATTCCAGCACCACAGAAAAAGACGACGCGGCCTTCTTCGTGTGCCTGCAACAGGCGCTCGGGAACGTCCGGACCTTCCCGCACAAACTGCATGTGGGACACCCCCGACTCTCTTGGACCAAACCCCCAGTCGCCTCGAATTGCATCGGCGCAACCGAAACAATGTCACTTCGCCCGTTGCCTACTTCAGTTCGCACCCGTTTGTCAGTGGCGGCTCCAAGGTGCGCTGGATTTCGGCGGTCCGCCGCGGTCTTCCAGGACTTTCCCCTTTCCCGTCGTACGGCTCGTGTCGAGATGCGCGTGCCGTAAGGCTTCCATCCCCTGGCCCGCCGCAGCGCCTTGTCGTGGCTTCGGCCGGGTGCCAGGAAAGGGCCCGACGACAGTGAACGTTCGCTCGCACCGTTATCGTTCTGGTCGAAAGAATTTCCTGTCTCGAATGGTCTAGACTGATGAACGGAACGACTTGAACGATGATATCATCTTGTGAATTCCGTCAGCGCCACCCGCAAGAACAAGCGCCGTCAACACGGCATCCGTGACCCGGAATGCGTGCAACTGCAATACTGATTCAGCGAGCGCAGCAGTCAGTTCTCCCCCCTCCATCTGAACAAACTGACCCAGCACCCGCACCCCGGAAAAAGAGGCCAACGCGCCGAACGTCAACGAGAGAAAGCTCGCTGCCCGTATCTTCCCCGCACGAACCTTCGAGAGCGGCAGCCAGGTTTGCTCGTCCGCTCCGTCTACCGCCTCGCGAGCGTCGTCAACGTTTTTTAGGAGCTCCTGCATGTACTTCTCGTCGTCTGCGGTAACGGCACGGGATGACCCGTGACGGCGCTCTCTCTCCTCTGTGAGCGCATCTTCAGCCTTCGCGAGCCGGGCCTCGGCTCGCGTCAATGGACGCCGAATGCGCTGCTTTTCGGGATCGTACCGCTTCGCCACGTACACCTCGACCGCCCGCTCTATCACGATGGCAACCAGTGCAAGGGTGAGCAGCAAAGTGCCGATCTGCGCGAAAGACGTGGAATCGAACTGCAACTCCTTGAATCCCAACGCGGTCGCGATGATCGCCATTGCAAGGAGGGACAGACCGTATACGACGGCAAATCTTGCTTCATTCAACATCACAGATCTCCGCAGAATTGTCGCTGCCCCGGCCCGTGCAGATCTCCCGAATTACCACCGTACCTGCCCATGCTGCTTGTCGTATTGCTCCTGCTCTCGACCCTCGATGCATGCAGTGGAGACATGCCAATCGACCGGCGGCATGCACAATATGGAGCACGAATTTGCTGATTCAACCCCACACAGATTGCAACGACCCAATATCTTGCCAGGGTGCCGTAACTTTGACACAGTTCATGGTGGCCATCCTACGCCCAACCCCATTGCGCATCGCACATTTGCCCCAGCGTGGTACGCCACCTCAAGCACCGCATTGCATCTGTTCCTTCGAGATGCCGTTCGCTCGCTGCGCGTCCGAGTGTTCGGCCATCCGTAATCAAATGGTCACCATATAGATTCGATCCCCGGACCCGGCGGATCCCCGCCTGTCCGCAACCGTCCCTTCGACCCGTGACAACGCATATCCGTCCGGTCGAGCATCGGAAACGGCTCCGCCCGCGCAACGTCCTGAATCCGTTCGGAAAACGACGGGGCAGCCGAACAATCCAGCCGTGTTCCACCGCCTTCCGGCCCGTTTCAAGCAGGCCGCCGCCCAGGACCCGGAAGCGCGCCTGCAAGGCATTGAACCGTTGACGTTTTTTCCTGACCCGGTCGCGTCCGTTCACCTGCACCCGCCGTTCCGTAATCAAATGGTCACCGAATCGATTCGATCCCCGGCCCGGCGAGGTCCGCGCATGTCCTGCCCGGTTCGCGCGCCTTCCGCAAGCGTCCCGCACGCCCGCAGTCATTCGGGCAGTCAACGGGAGCGCCCTGTGCCGGCCCGCGTCCGACCTGCGCGGGAGAGGGTTTCCGGGCGATTCGTCCGAGAAGCGCGAATTCCCGCCGCACCTGACGACCAGATCCCGTCCCCCTCTCCGCCCCGTTCCGTTCCCGGCGCCCTGCCGCGGGCCACCGCGCAAACCGGGATCCGCCTGGGCGAAGCCCGGACACTGCCCGTCATTTCAGCAAGCCCTTGGCCTCCCCTCTCAACAACCCCGGCAGCCGAATCGGAATTGTCCATGCCGCGCATCCCGAGCGCAGGCGAACGGTCCAGCTCATGATGGCCCTCCTGAGAGCATTCTGAAACGGCAATGCGACATATTCAATGTATCCAAACAGAGTGCCGGAGCGCGAAATTCCGCCATTGCAGACGAAATCCGCAACAGTGTCTTGCCATTGAGTACAATCCCGACATAGTTGGCTGCGGCCCTTGACCCGCAATGCGTCATGCATCCGACGGTTCCGGGCCCGGTGCGACAGCGTGGGTGGAGTCATGTCCCGATGCCAGACGAATTCCGGCACGCCCGGCTGACGGAGGTCCAGCGGCACGGGCGCGAATTCGTTCCCCCGGGACAAGCTGCCGGGGGAACCGCGACCACGCGGCAGGAACCAGTGGCGCCAGGAGGGACCGTACATGCGTGCGGCTTCGCGAAAGCGGAGCGATCACGTGCCGTCAGGACGGGCAATCACGCGTTCCAGAATGCAAACACGGGATCCAGAGGACGCATCTCGATGAAACGTTCCTCGATGCCTGTCTTGAACCTTGCGGCGTTTTCCAGGCCCGCTTTGGCGGACCGCCCGCCGAATGCAACGGCCCGGCACCTGCCGCGCCGCAACCACAACGGGAGACTCCAAGCGAGACATCTTTCACTGGCGGCATTCATTCATGACCGCTTTTCGGCAGGCGGCGGCCCGGCCAGCAGTCAAGACCACCGGAACGAAGTCATGGCGCACCTCATTGACCCCCTCTTTCCGCGACGCATCCGGAACGAGGGACTTGACGAAATGTTGGGCGGGGCGGACGAGGCGCTGGAACTTGCGCAGA
>VYCX01000565.1:6355-9480 GCA_009843725.1 Boseongicola sp. SB0675_bin_26 | reverse complement strand
CTCAATCCGGTCAATCCGGCCTTTTGCACGGCGGAGACGTGAACGAACACGTCCTTTCCGCCTTCGTCGGGTGCGATGAACCCGTAACCTTTGTGGGTGTTGAACCACTTCACAGTGCCAGTAGGCATGGTAGCTTTCCTTTGGTCTTCTGGCCCGGAAAGCCCGAGCCAGTCTTCGGGCAGCAAAAAACCCAGACGAATGCCAAGCTGAGGCAGACGACGTGAAGTCCGATGCTGTCCGGAGTCTGGGGCAATTTCTGAAAAACTCAAGAGAAACCTTCGCGACATGGATTCGACGGGGCCTTCAGGCGCCTCTCGCCATGATCTGAGCGTGTCGTCGAGGATGCCGATGCCAACGCCGTCCCCCAGGCCCGGCGGAGCGGGCGGACCGCGCGGAACGCGGGTGGATCCGGGTTGAAGAGGCTGAACTTGTTGCCCATCCGGGCGCCGGGAACGGGCCGGGCACGGGACCTCTCGCCCTGGACGGCTGGTGCTTGACCGTCGGGCAGGGATTGGAACGCGGGCTGCCATGCAACCGCGACACCGACGCGAACGGGATGCGCAGTCCCCGGCGCGATCTGGACTTCGCTGCACGAAAGGCGGAGAAAGCCGAGGAGATGCCGCGTGAGATGGTCAGGCTGTCTGGCACAGGACATGACGCGACACACGCTGCGTAACGTGTCGGGCCAGCTTTGAGAGGCGGGGGCAACTTGACGCAGACAGGGGAACGAATACTCGCAACGGTCAAGGGCAACGTCAGCCTGTCTGCATTCGACGCCATTTCCGGCGAGCGACTGGCGAGCGTGCCCGTCGGAACCGCCGGAGTCTCGAAGCCGCACGAGATCGCCATCACCAGCGACGGCAGCCATGCCTTCGTGTCACTCTATGGTGACAAGGACTACGGCCCGAATGCGCCAGACAATCGGCTGGCGGTCGTCGACCTGACCCGGATGAAACTTGTCGGGCATGTCGACCTGGGCCTCTACTCGGGACCGCACGCGCTGATGACCGATCCCGACGGCATGATATGGGTGACCGTCGACGCGAATCGCTGCGTCCTGGTCCTGGATCCGGCGACGCGGGAAATTGAGCACACGATCCATCTGGGGGTTCCCGGGCATTTCCTGGCCGCAACTTCCGACGGTGGCACGGTCTACTTCTCGGCCAAGGAGTATCCGTTCATCTGCGAAGTGGATGTCGTTTCAAGGGAGATGCGGGCCAGGATTCCCCTTCCGGTCGGCGCCCAGGCCATCCGCGTGTCGCATGACGATCAACGCTTGTACGTCGGGCATCTCAATCGTCCGCTGCTTCACGTTGTCGACCGCGTGACGCGGCAGGGCGTCGAAACGGTTCCGTTGACGGCGGTTCCGGGCTGGCCGTTCGTGACACCGGATGGAGCCCTGGTCTTGGTGACGACCCATGACGCGCCGGCTGATCGGGGCTTCGTGGAATTGCTTGACGCCGGCGACCTGACGCGACGCACGGCAGTGGAAGTGCCCGGGGAGCCGTTCCATGCGTTGCCAATGCACGACGGAGAGCACGTGCTGGTCGCGTTGGCGAGCGGGGAGATCGTCAAGATCCATTTGGGCCGGGCGGAGCTCGTTCCCGGCGGCTTTCATGCGGGCAACGAAATGCCGGAGATGCTGCTGCACCTTCGCGATTGAGGCGCGAGGGGACTCGCTGCGGCCCTCCGGCCCTGTCAAGCGAGCGGAAAGTGACAGGCGACGTGGTGGCGGGCTTCAATCTCGCGCAGATGCGGTTCCTCCCGTGCACATCGCTCCCTTGCAAATGGGCATCTTGTCCGGAACCGGCAGCCCGTGGGCGGGTCGAGCGGGGACGGCAGCTCGCCGGCCAAGGCAATCTCGCCATCGGCAACGCGGCCGCCCTCGATTGTCGGAATCGATGCGATCAAGCCGGCGGTGTAAGGGTGCGCCGGCGCCTCGTAGATGCGCTCTGAATCAGCGAGTTCGCAGAATTTCCCAAGATACATGACGACCACGCGATCGCTGATGTTCTTCACGACCGCGAGGTCATGGCTGATGAACAGGAGCGTCAGGCCGTACTGGTCCTTCATGTCTTCCAGCAGGTTGAGGATCTGCGCCTGGACCGACACGTCCAGCGAAGACACGGGCTCGTCGCAGACGATCAGCTTCGGTTCCTGGATCAACGCGCGCGCAATGCAGATGCGCTGGCACTGGCCGCCGGAGAACTGGTGTGGCCGCCGGTCCATGGTGGTCCCTGGGTTCATCCCGACGGCCGTCAGGATCTCCGCCACCCTTTCATGGCGCTCGCTCCGGGTTCCAATCCCGGCAATGTCCAGCGGTTCGGCGACGATGTCCCTGACCTTTCGGCGCGGATTGAGCGACGAGACCGGGTCCTGAAAGATGACCTGCAGACGGCGGCGCACCGGGCGCATTTCGCTCTCGGACAGTCGGGTGAGTTCCTTCGACAGGAAGGTCACGCGTCCCCGCGTTGGCCTTGGCAACTGCAGGATCGCGCGCCCGATGGTCGACTTCCCGCAGCCGGATTCCCCGACCAGCCCCAGGGTTTCGCTCTCGTCGAGATCGAAACTGATGCCGGACACCGCAGCGAACCGGATTCCCTGCGACTGATACTCGACGGTCACGTCGCGCACGGACAGTATCGGAGACGCGCTCATGCCGTGGCACCTTGATCTGTCAGGGGATACCAGCAGGCGTAAAGATGTCCGTCGTTGCCGTCTGCGGCGGTCAGCGTCGGCATCGCGGTCTTGCACTTGTGCCGGACGTAGCGGCACCGTTGGTGAAAACGGCATCCTTGCGGAACGTCCATGAGGTTTGGCGGCAGCCCGGGTATGGCAGCCAGTCGCGAATGAGGTCTTGCGGACAGCTCCGGAGCCGAATCCTTCAGGACTTCGGTGTATGGCATGCGCATGTTGTTCAGAAGTTCATGGGTCTCGCAGTGCTCGACGATCTGGCCCGCATACATGACGGCGACGTCGTCGGCATGGCCGGCGATGATGCCGAGGTTGTGGGAGATGAAGATGACCGCCATGTTCCGCTCTTTCTGTATCCTGCGCAGCAGGCTCATGATCTGTGCCTGAACGCTGACATCCAGGGCGGTCGTGGGCTCGTCGGCGATCAGCAG
>VYCX01000565.1:0-6345 GCA_009843725.1 Boseongicola sp. SB0675_bin_26 | reverse complement strand
GGTAGCGGTCAAGCTGCTGTTCCGGATCGGGAATCCCGACGGAGGCCACAAGCCTGGCCGCCTGGCTGCGCGCGTCGGCCGCCGAAAGCCCGCGCCGCTTCCTCAGCACTTCGGTTATCTGGCGGTCAATCTTCATGACAGGATTCAAGGATGACATCGGGTCCTGGAAGACCATTGCGATGTCGCGGCCGCGCACGTCGCGCATCTGCCGCTTCGGCAACGTGCGAAGATCGCGCCCTTCAAACAGCACGCTTCCACGATAAAGAACCGAGCCGTCATGCGGCAGGATGTCGATGATCGTTCGGGACAGCACGCTCTTGCCGGATCCGGACTCTCCGACGATTCCCAGCATCCGTCCACGTTCCAGCCTGAACGAGATGCCGTCGACGGCCCGCGCAACGCCGCGCGGCGTCCTGAAATGGGTGTGAAGGCCGACGACCTCCAGGAGAGGCGGCGGTCCGACTGACGTATCCGTGACGCCCGCACTCACAGCTGGTCCCCTATCTCCCTGCAGATCTGCTTCAGCTCGGCGATCATCTGTCGATTGACCGGAGAGAGAACGCCGAACTCCCGCGTTGTCAGGCGGACCGGAAGCACGAACTCTTCATCGCCCGTCGGCAGGGTTCGCAACAGTCCCTCGTTTATGTCCCGTTCCACAAGCTGCCTGGGCAGGAGAGCGATGAGATCCATCTCCTTCACCATCGCCAGCGCGGTCATCGACGGATAGGCGCTGATCGGTCCCTTTGGCGGCGGCAGTCCATGGCGGCCGAAGACTTCGCCGATCCACTTCCGCGCGTTCGTTCCCTCCACCGACAAGATCCAGTCGCTGGTGGCCAAGGTATGCATGTCGACCTTGTCGGCGGTCAACGGGTGGCTGCTGCGAACAACCAGGACTGGTCGGGTGTGCGCGAGGATCTGGCCAGTCAGGCCGGGCGTGTTTTCGTCCACGGGCGTCGGGCCAAGAATCAAGTCGATCTGGCCAGCGAGGAGCTTCTCCGCAAGCGAGCCGAAATCGCCTTCCAGGATCGTGACTTCCAGGTCAGGTCGTCGCTTGCGCATCCGGTCGATCGCCCGATGCAAGATCGTGAACCCTTCATAGGGTCCGATTCCCATTCGGATGCTGCCGCTCCTGCTGCCTCGATGATCCTCGATCTCTTCCGAGGCAAATCGGACATTGGCGTCGATGATGCGGCCGTAGCCACGCAGGATTTCCCCGTAGTGCGTCAGGGTGACCCCGTGAGGTCCGCGCTCGACAATCTTGGCTTGAAGCTTGCCTTCTATGGCGCGAATTGAACGACTGAGCGCAGGCTGGCTGATGCGAAGTCTTCGAGACGCGGCGCGAATGCTGCCTTCCTCCGCCAGAACGACGAGCTGGCGGAAGTGCTTGATTTCCAGTTGAAATACAGGGCTTTGAATCATGGTTGCCCGTGCATCGACGCCCTTTCCTCGGATTCAGCCATATGCATATTATGCATACCCTTGGCGCAAAAGATACCTTCCCAACATCATGCAGATCGCGTCTTCTGGGGAAAGCACGGCTGGTTGCCGTTTCTGCCTGCAGGAGAGCCTGCGCAAAATCGGTCGGCTTGCACGCTGTCGCAAGGGCGCATGGCCATTCGGGAGCTGACGACCTGAACTCCCCTGACGTTGCCCCCGCGGGGGCGGAAGGTGCGCCTTGCAACTCGGGAGGAAAAGCAAATGAGAAATCGAAGAACGGCAAGTGCATTCTTGGCCGCCACGGCGGCATTGGTCTTCACGGCCAGTGCGGAGCAAGGCGCCGCGCAGACGCACGGAGGCTCGCTCGTTGTCGGGGTCGAGCAGGACGTCTCGGGCTTTGACAACTTCAAGGTGCTGAGTTTCGCGCACTTCCGGCAGTACATTCTCCAGGCCATCTACGAGCGGATGTTCGAGGTCAATGGCGACACCCGCGAAATCAATCCGGTCCATGCGCTGTCCGCGACGCCAAGCGACGATGCCCGGACCTGGCGCGTCGTGCTTCGTCAGGGCGTCAAGTTCTCCAACGGGGAGGAACTGGACGCCGATGCCTATGTCACCCACTTCACGCGGCTGCTGACCGGACTGGACGGACGCTTTGCCGGTCGTTACCGCCGGTTGATGGGCCCGCATCTGGAGGGTGTGGAAAAGGTCGACGACTACACGGTCGACTTCAAGTTCGCCGTCCCCAACCCGGGCTTCAAGGACATGGCGGCTCAGCCGAACATGTCCTGGTGGGTCACCGCGCCGGGATATCTGGCCGAAAATCAGGACAAGCCGGAATTCAACGAAAGTCCCGTGGGCGCAGGTCCCTACATGCTCGACGAGTGGAGGGACGGGGCTTACGTCAAGCTGGCGAGGAATCCGCATTACTGGAACCCGGACGGACAGTATCTGGACGAGCTGACATTCCTGTTCATCCCTCCGGAGGTGAACCGGGTCAACGCGCTGAAAGCCGGCGACATCGACGTCATGTACGTCAACTCGCGCGGCTTCCTGCCTGAGTTAGATGCAGACCCGAACATCACGGTTATCTCGGGGCCGCGCCTGTCCGCCGGGCAAATGATCGGGTTCAACCATTCCAAGGCTCCGTTCAGCGACATCCGCGTGCGGAGAGCGCTGATCCATGCGCTTGACCGGCAGCAGGTCACCTGCGCCTGGACGGGCATTTGCCGCGACGAGGCCGAGAACGACATGTATGGCGAAGGCCATCCCTGGCACTGCCCGGACGTGGCCTGGCCCGAACATGACCCGGCGAAGGCCAAGGCGCTGCTCGACGAATATACCGCGGAGACTGGCGAAGCCGTCTCTTTCAATGTCGATCATTTCCCGAACGCGCAGGCGGAAAAGACGGTGACGGCCATGATCGACATGTGGCGTCAGGTCGGAATCACCGCGACCCAGAAGGCGGGCCCCCGCGGACCTGGCTTCATCCGTCCGCTGCTGAGCGGGGAGTTCGACATCTTCACGTTCGTCGAGAACTTCTCGAACGCTGATCCGAGCCTCGTGGCCACGCGCTTCCACTCCGACCACCCGTCCAGCGTGCAGTTCCACCTGGACAACCCGCGCATCGACGCGGCGGTCGAGGCCGTGAACGCCGCAACGGACAGGGATGCCCGATACGCGGCAAGCTGCGACTATCAGCAGGTCTTGGCCGACGAGGCGGCGTTCATCCCGTATGACCACCCGCAGATGCATATCGCGTTCCGCGACAACGTTGGTGGCGTGCAGCAGCCCTTCGGATATACCTTCAACGCACATCGCCTGTGGGTCACCGACTAAAGTGCAGCCGAGGGCGCGCGGCGACATGTGTCGACCGCGCGCCCAGTTCGGCCTCAATTTCCGGATTTGAGCAGTGCTCCATGAACTCGTTCTGAGGAACGGCAGGATCCACACGATGGACGGCAACGGGACGGTGGTCTCCTCCGTGTCGATCGAAGGCGGACGATTCGCGGCGCTTGGGGGCGATGTCCAGCCGAGAGGCCCGGACGCGCGCGTGATCGATCTTCAGGGTCGGACGGTCATTCCTGGGCTCATCGACAACCATATCCATTTCCTGCGCACCGGATTGTTGCCGGGTCACGACATGCGCCTGCTTGAGACTTCGTTTTCGATTGACGAGGCCTTGTCGGTCATCCGCGACAGAGCCGGCAAGGTGCCGGACGGGGAACTGCTGAGTGCCATCGGCGGGATACATCCAGGCCAATTTGCCGAGCGGCGTTACCCTACAATGGGTGAACTCAACGATGCTGCGCCCCGCCATCCGGTCTACCTGTCGATCTCCAACTGGGGACCTGGTGCGACGAACGTGCTTGCAAAGTCATTGCTTGAAGACCTTGGCGTGCCCGTGGGCGACGACGGCACCGTTGCAAAGGGCCAGGACACGGTGGCGGCCTGGGAGGCGCTGAGCCAGCGCCACAGTTACGAGGACACGCTGCGCCAGACGGCAAGCCAGATGGACCACGCGTTGTCGATGGGGCTGACCAATCTCTTTGACATGGGGGGCACGATCCCGGCCGGGGGCTGGCTTGATCCTGCGACCGGCTACAATGCCATTCTCGACCTGATGCGCGAGGGGCGCGTGCCCATGCGCATGCGTGTCTACCTGCCGGTTCTGGACAAGGATGCGAGTCTCCCGGACCTCATGTCGCGCCTGGACTACACGTTCAACGAGTTCGGCAATGACGTTCTGCGCATCGCGGGCATTGGGGAATGGCTCATTCCCAACAAGCTGCAACGTGAACAGCCGCTTCCAGAGCTTTATGCCGACTCCGTGCGGGCCGTGGCGGAGCGTGGATGGGTCTACAAGCAACATCTGATCAGCCTTGCCGAGCAAAGGGAGCATCTGCGCGTCTGGGAAGAGGTCAACAGAAGCGTCCCCATTGCCGACCTCCATTGGTCGATGGACCACTGCTACGGCATTGATGCGGAGACCATCGATCGTGCCATCGATCTCGGCGTCGGAATCAGTTCCCATTCCTCCCCCTACCTTGAAGGCACGCTGAAGCCGCCGGGCAACCCTCCATTCCGCATGATTCTGGACAGCGGCATCCAGGTGGGCGGCGGCTCTGACGGCGCGCGAATTTCGGTGATGAACCCTTGGGTTATGTTCTACTACGCGGTCACGGGGCGGAACCATGCTGGCGAGTTGATCAACCCGGACCAGACCGTCACCCGTGAGGAAATCCTGCAGATCTGGACCAGGCCACAAGGGTGGTTCTGCAAGGAGGAGCGGAACATGGGTGGCATCGCCGTGGGGAAATTTGGCGATCTCGCCGTGCTCAGCGCAGACTATTTTGACGAGGCGGCCGTGTCCGACGACCAGATCCGGAAGATCACGTCAGTGATGACGATCGTCGGCGGCCGGGTTGTTCACAATTCGGGCGAACTGGGTGATCATGCGCTCGAAGCTTTGCCAGCCTGTTAACCGGTCCCTTTGAGAGACAGCTGATGGCATATTTGAGAAGCCGGCTGTTGCACCTGATCCCGGTCTTCTTCCTGGTGACCTTCATGAGCTTCATGCTCATGAACCTGCTTCCTGGAGACGTGGTCGACACGATCCTCGCTGGCGAAGATGCCGCAACCGCCAACGACCCTGAAGTCCGTCGCCAGATCGAGGAGGAACTTGGCCTGGACAAGCCACTGCCCATTCGATACGTGCTGTGGCTCGGCGATCTCTTGCAGGGCGATCTCGGGCGATCATTCATTACCGGCAAGAAGATCAGCGACCTCTTGGTGCAGCGCATACCCGTTACCGCGCAACTCATGGTCATGTCGCTGGCATTCGCCTTGATCATTGCAGTGCCGCTGGCCCTCCTGAGCGCCTACAAAAGCAACAGTTACATTGATCGGCTGATTACAGCCGGCGCCTTCGGCCTCGTCGCGACCCCCACGTTCATGACGTCTATCGTGTTCATCTGGCTCTTCGCCGTGATTCTTAAGCTCCTGCCTGCGGCTGGGCACGCGCCAATGTTCTTCGGCGTGTGGGCAAACATGAAGCATTTCATTCTGCCTATGCTCGCCATCGGGCTCAGCGAAGTCCCGATTTTCCTGCGCGTGCTGCGTGTGGACCTGATCACCACGCTCCAGGAGGACTACATCGCGCTGGCAAAGGCCAAGGGCCTGTCGACGATCTACATCCTCATCCATCACGCCATGCGGCCATCGTCCTTCACGCTGGTCACCGTTCTCGGTCTGCAAGTTGGGCGGCTGATCAGCGGATTGGTAATCGTCGAGAACATCTTTGCCCTGCCGGGAATCGGCAAGCTTCTCATTGACGCGATCGATGCCCGAGACGTGCTTGTGGTGCAGGCCATTGTGACGTTCTCGGCCATTGCCTATGTCGCGATCAACCTTGGCGTGGACATGCTGTACGCGCTATTGGACCCCCGCGTGAACCGCCGGGCCGAAGAAGCGCGCAACGCAGCCCAACGCGCGCGGGAGGTGTGACTTGGCCACGTCGACCAAAGTCGTGCAGCCATGGTGGAGGCGTCTGGGGATCGTGTTCTGGCTCTGCGTCGGGTGGCTCGTCTTCATCAGTCTCGGCGCGCTTTTCGCACCGTGGCTGCCACTCCATGACCCGCTTTCGACGAATCTCGACCGTCAGTTCGAGCGGCCGTTTTCGGAAGGCTACCTTCTTGGTACGGATGCGGTTGGCCGGGATCTGCTCGCGCGCGCCATCCACGGAGGGCGAGTCTCGCTGACGCTTGCGTTCACGGCGCCGTTCCTGAGCTTGGCAGCCGGTCTCGTGCTTGGCCTTTCGGCGGGCTACTATCGCGGACGTGTCGATACGGCCGTCAGCGTATTCACCGATTCCATCTTGGCCTTCCCGAACATCGTCGGCGTCATGGT
>VYCX01000180.1 GCA_009843725.1 Boseongicola sp. SB0675_bin_26 | reverse complement strand
CCGTGTCGACATGAGTCACGCCTGCATCGAGCGCGGCGTCCAGGATCGCGTGGCTTTCTTCGACGGTTGCGTTGCCATAGATGCCCGCAAAAGACATCGCGCCGACGCCCAGGACCGACACCGACGGCCCGCCGTGACCCAATGACCTCGTTTTCATGGCGCAACATCCCTTGGCAGCAGGCCATCCGGGAGTTTCTGGAACCAGACGGGCGCAATGGGCGGCGTGTGGCATGCATGCCAGCCGAGGTTGGGCTTGTCCTGTTTCTCTCGCCTCATGCGGCACGCCTCCATTCCAGCATGTCGATCATCCGGTTGTTCGGCCGCAACAATGCTGCGCCGTGACAACTGTTTCCTTCGGCCGAATCAGCCGCAAGCGCAGGCCCAAGCGCGTTTCACG
The DNA here is from genome assembly GCA_009843725.1 of Boseongicola sp. SB0675_bin_26. GTDB lineage: Bacteria > Pseudomonadota > Alphaproteobacteria > Rhodobacterales > Rhodobacteraceae > JAJEFO01. The sequence continues at coordinate 9,108 of VYCX01000180.1, read as the reverse complement.
GTTCCTATCCGCGCCGTCGATCGGCCACCGGGCACCGCCCTTCTTCACGGGTCCGCGGGTCGCCGGCCTGTAGCGAACGTCGATCACGCCTGATTCCACGGACATGCCCTTAGCCCGACATTCGCCATGGTGCAACTTGCGTCTCGGCTCGCAATGTCTGCAAGCCGTTGTCGCCACATTCCAACCCTGAACCTGCGGGCCGTCAGTTCAAGAGGACCGGAAGGCAGGTGGGGCCATGAAATCCGAAGCCCCGCCAGATCACCGCGCCAGGGTCGGGCAACGTCATGTTCGGAAACCGGTCGAACAGGACGGGCAGCATGATCTGTCCTATCGCGCGGCGGGCGACATGCGCCCCCAAGCAGAAATGCGGCCCGTTGCCAAAGGACTGGTGCGGATTCCTGTCGCGGTCGACGATGAACGCCTCGCCGTAGTCGAAGAAGTCCTCGTCCAGGTTGGCGCTGGCCTGAATGGTCATGACCGTATCCCCCTTCGGGATCAGGCAGCCTCGAATCTCCGTGTCCTCCGTGACAAGACGCGACGACACCGAAATCGGCGCAACCCAGCGAATGCCCTCTTCGAAAGCCCTTTCCCAGTCGGCATTGCGTTTCACTTCTGCCAGTTGACCCGGATTGGCCAGCAGTCCGTAGAGGGTCGTGTTCAAGGCGTCGCGCGGCTCGTTGATGCCGCCGCCGATGGCGATCTTGATGTTGGCATGGATCTGGGTTTCGGGGATCGGGTCATCAGCGTTCAGCATCACCGAAAACGCCGAACTGTTCGGTTCCGCCCTGTGCCTGTGATGCAGACGGTCGAAGAGCGCGTGCATCTCCTCGTTGGCGCGGTCGACACGCTCGAAGGGTTCGTCCCGCCACCCGAAATTCCCCGCCCCGTCGATCAGCGCCTGCGACCAGCGTTGCATCTCCTCGTCCGTGGCTTCCTCAAGCCCCAGCAGAATAGCCAGGCCCCGCGCCGCATAGGGCCCGGAGAGCGCCGGAAAGAGGTCAACGACTTCGCCCCGAGGCAGTCGGGCGACATAGTCTTCGGCAATCCTGCGATACTGCGGCATCCATTCGTCCCGCATCATCTTGGGGGCAAAGGCGGGTGCCATGGCCATGCGCTCGCGCAGATGCGCTTCGCCGTCCTTGCGCATGAGCGTGTGCGCCCAGAAGGCGCGCTTCATCGGCGTGTTCGGATCGTCTGAACTGAACAGCTTCGGGAGGTCCTTGACGTATTTTGTGTCGGCGGCCTTCGTCAGGAACGTCCGGCCCGCCGCCTTGACCCGCAGCACCGGCGCCTCGCGGCGCAGCCGTCGGTAGATCGGGAACGGGTCGCGGCTGAGCTGGTCAAGCGTGATCGCTTCGTCAAGCGGCGCAAGGTCGGTCATTCCCGTCTCCCGTAGCTCCTTCGATTCCTGCACGTCGGATGAATATCTCCGGAAGGCAGTTCGACGGCCAGTCCGACATGTCATGGCAGACATTAGGCTTATGCTGCGTGGCGGCCAACCCCTACTCCGTCCATGGCAATGACGGGTGGAAAAGAGCAACGGGCAAGTCAAGAAAGTCCGCCATCACGTCTTCCAAGTGCATCGGGCAGGAACACTTGAGCGAATTCTGCACTCTTCCCAGCATGCCGGAGCGGAACTCCGTCGGCCTTGTACGGGTCAGAGTGATGAAGCCCGATATGCGACGGGGACCAAAGACGTAGCGCCCATCGGGAGCATGAACCACGGAACCTGCCATGGGCTGGCAGACACAATTGAAACCTCTGCTCGTCGGGGAATGCGGTGCGGAAGGAGTTGCAAGTTCAGGAACTCTTCTTCCGAATTCACTCGTTGTCTCCGCAAGCCCGGCATTCCGGCAAGCGGTGCCGCGCACTTGTGCTTGAATTTTGCGCTGACAGGGCTAGGTAACTGGCAAGGGAGTTGGTGACGCCCTCACCCCAAGGCTCGAACGAGGACCGACCGCGTGGCCATCGTCGGCACGCATGGCCAAGGATCATACCATGACAGCAACACGCAAGCGCGCATCAGATTTTGACCAACGGATCCTCGAAATCTTTGATGGATACGTCCACGGCACGCTGTCGAAGCGTGAATTCATCTCTCAAGCCGGAAAGTACGCCGCTGCCGGTGTCACCGGCTCAATGATCCTTGAACAGCTTCAGCCGAACTACGCCTGGGCGCAGGAGGTCGCGCCCGACGATCCTGGCATCGAAACCTCCGTTGTCGAATACCCGAGTCCGGAAGGCCACGGGACGATCAGGGCATTGATGGCAAAACCGTCCGGTGCCGTTGGCCCCCTGCCCGCAGTACTTGTCGTGCACGAGAACCGCGGGCTCAACCCCTACATCGAGGACGTTGTCCGCCGAACCGCCAAGGCCGGATTCCTTGCCCTCGGACCCGACGGGCTGACGCCCCTTGGCGGGTATCCCGGAACCGACGACGAGGGCCGCCAAATGCAGCGTCAGCTGGACCGCAGCAAGCTGATGGAGGATTTCTTCGCTGCGTTTGAGTTCCTGCGCGATCACCAAGACTCGACTGGCCGCGTCGGCTGCGTCGGTTTCTGCTACGGCGGCGGCGTCTGCAACGCGCTAGCGGTTGCCTATCCCGACCTTGCCGCCTCGGTGCCGTTCTACGGCCGTCAGCCGAGTGTCGACGACGTGCCGCAGATCCAGGCGCCGCTGCTGATCCATTATGCCGAGCTGGACGAGCGGATCAACGCCGGCTGGGAAGTCTACGATGCCGCGCTAAGGGAGCACGGCAAGGAGTTCAGCGTCCACTTCTATGCGAACGTGAATCACGGGTTCCATAACAACACGACACCTCGCTACGACGAAGCGGCAGCCAGGCTTGCCTGGGATCGGACACTGGCCTTCTTCGAAACGCATCTCAGGTAGCGAGCGACACTGGCAGCCGTTCAAGTGCACGACAACGTCCGTGTCTCGCTTCACCAAGGGGCGACGTGAACGCCTCGGCGCCTACCTGCGCAATTGAAACCCGCGCAGCTCTTGCCAGAGCCGAGGCTTCAATCCTCACCTGAATCAAGGCTTCCAGGCCAGCGAATCGGATACGTTCCATCTATCGGAACCAGAAGCAGCCTTGCACGGACAAGTCTGCGCGGAATTTGCGACCGCCAGATCGGGACGACTGGCGCGACCGCGCGTACCTGGCGGAATCGGCTTCGGGTCGGCGTGCTCGCTGTCGCCTATCCTGACCTTGGCGCCTCCGAGCTGTTCTTCGGCCGTCAGCCAAGCCCCACATATGTGCCTCAGACCGAGGAGCTATGGCCGGTCCACTGCGCGTAGCATGACGGGCGGATCAACGCCGGCTGGGAAGCCCACGTTTCAGCGGGCGAAATGACGCACGACAAGGTCGGCGATCACTGCCTGTTCAGATGCAGGCACTCCGGGACTGGCGTCACGACCTTTCCATCCGCCAGCCATGCGTCGAGATTGTCGCAGACCAGATCGCCCATGGCCCGCCGGGTCTCGACGGTCGCACTGCCGATATGCGGCAGCAGGACCACGTTCTCCATGTCCTTCAGTGCATCCGGGATTCGCGGCTCGTCCTCGAACACGTCAAGCCCGGCCGCGCCCAGGCGGCCTTCCCTGAGAGCCGCAACCAGAGCCACCTCGTCAACCACGCTGCCCCTGGAAACGTTGATGAGGATGCCCTTCGGCCCAAGTGCGCCCAGGACCTCGGCATTCACAAGGTGCCGCGTTCCCTTGCCGCCCGGAGTTATGACGAACAGCACATCCACCTCGCTCGCCATGTCCGCAAGGTCGTCAAAGTACAGGTAAGGCACGTTCTTTCGAGCGCGGCCGTGATAATGCACCTTGGCTCCGAACATCTCAGTCATCTTCGCGATTGCCTGCCCTATCCGTCCAAGGCCCAAAATGCCTACGTTGCGGCCCCTGACGGTACGCGCCAGCGGATACGCGCCCTTCGTTTCCCAGGCACCCGAACGCGCCCAGCGTTCCGCGGGCAGCAGTTCCTTGCTGACCGCAAGCCAAAGCATGATTGCCGTGTCCGAGACCTCGTCGTTCAGGACATCGGGCGTGTGAGCGACCAGAATGCCCCTGCTCGCCGCCACGACGGCATCGATGTTGTCGTAACCGACCCCGAAACTCGAAATGACCTTGAGGTTCGGAAGCTCGGCAAGCACGTCGTCCGGAACGCCCCTCATCGTGGCGATTGCAGCGAATTCCGAACCCCGCTCAGCAAGGAACGCTTCGTGGTCGGGCGGCAGCTGGACAACTTCGAATCCGGCGACAAGCCGCTCCGCCATGCGCTCCGAGACCTTGCCGAGCTGCAGGAGAGCGGGCCGCTCAGGCATCCTCCACGACCTTTTGGCGCTGCGTTCCGAGCCCGTCGATCGTCAGCTCCATCACGTCACCCGCCTTGAGGTATCTTGGCGGCTTCATGCCCATGCCGACACCCGGCGGGGTTCCGGTCGAAATCACGTCGCCAGGATGCAGCGTGAACAGCTGCGAAAGGTGCGACACGATCTCGGCCACCGTGAAGATCATGGTCCTGGTATTGCCCTCCTGCATGCGCTCGCCATTCACGCCGAGCTGCATGTCAAGGGACTGAGGATCGGGAATCTCGTCCCTCGTGACCAGCCAGGGACCCGTGGGGCCGAAAGTGTCGCAGGACTTGCCCTTGGTCCAGTTCCCGGACAGGTGAATCTGGAAGTGGCGTTCCGACACGTCGTTGCAGATGCAGTACCCGGCCACGTGGCTGAGCGCTTCCGCCGCGCTCACATACTTGGCCGTCGTGCCGATCACGGCGCCCAGCTCGATCTCCCAGTCGGAACTGGTCGAGCCGCGCGGAATGGACACCGGATCATCGGGCCCCGAAATGGCGGAATTCGCCTTCATGAAGAGAATCGGATGGTCCGGGATCGGCATTCCCGCTTCCTCCGCGTGATCGCGGTAATTCAGGCCGATGCACATGTACTTGCCGATGCCGCTGACCGGCACGCCCAACCGAGCATCGCCCTCCACCTTCGGAAGCGAGGATGCATCGAGCGCGCGCAGCCGGTCGAGCGAGGCTTCGTCAAGCATCGAGCCCGATATGTCTGCCACATGCGAGGACAGGTCGCGCAGCGCACCGTTGCCGTCGATCAGTCCGGGCTTCTCCTCTCCGGAAATTCCATAGCGCACAAGTTTCATCCAGGTCATCCTCCGCATTGCCGGCATCCGTTCCGTGCCTTCGCAGCTCACCTAGCCCGATTTTGACGTGGTGTCGAACGACCGGCAGCACTTGAATTCAGGCGGTGTTCCAGACAATCTCCGCCGAGCAACCACGGAGGCGCAATTGAAGATCCTGATCATCGGCGGTGGCGGCATGGTGGGCCAGAAACTGGCGCGGCTGCTGGCTTCCGACCCCCTGTCGGGCGGTGACGAGGTCACGCTCCTGGACATGGCCTTTCCGGAGAGCGGAGCGCCTGCGGCACGTCGTGTCGAGGGCAGCGTGACAGACCAGGCGATGATGAAGTCAATGGCCACCGGGCGATTCGATCTCGTCTACCACCTCGCCGCGATCGTCTCCGGGGAGGCCGAGGCGAGTTTCGACCTTGGCTGGAACGTCAACATGGTTGCATTCAGGGGATTTCTCGAGGCCTTTCGCGCCGAGACAACCGCATCAGGCGGCACCTACTGCCCGAAGATCATATTCACGTCCTCCATCGCCGTGTTCGGGCCGCCATTCCCTGACAAGATCGGTGACGACTTTCCCACGATGCCGCGGACGTCATACGGAGCGCAGAAGGCAATCTCGGAACTCATGCTCGGCGACTACATTCGCAAAGGCTACCTCGACGGCATGTCCATCCGTCTGCCGACCATCTGCGTGCGACCAGGCAAGGCCAACGGCGCCGCATCATCCTTCTTCTCCGGAATCATTCGCGAGCCGCTGAACCGCAAGGAGGCGATCCTGCCCGTCCAGGACACCGTTCGTCACTGGCATGCCTCTCCCCGCTCGGCAGCGGGGTTCCTCAGGCACGCGGCAACGCTGGACCTTGACAGGCTTGACGGGCATCGCGCACTCAACATGCCTGGCGTGTCCTGCACCGTGGCGGAACAGATCGAGGCCCTTCGGGACGTTGCCGGCGAAAGCGCCGTTTCGTTCATCAAGCCGCAACCCGACGAAACGATCATGAAGATCGTCGCGGGCTGGCCAAGGAATTTCGCTCCCGAGCGCGCCGTCAAGCTTGGATTTGCCGCCGACCCGGACTTCGCCTCGATCGTGCAGACCTATATCGAGGAGGATATGCCCGCCGCGTGACCGCCGGAACGCGCCAGCGGCGCAGACACCGTTTCAGGCGAAAGCGCGGCAGATCATGCCATGGCTCAACATCCGTCATATGTCAGGCTGGACGCCGCCGACAACGTGGTCACGGCGACCCGGCGCCTTGACGTCGGCGCGGTCGTCGAAGGCGTCAGGATCACGGCGCCGGTCTCGTCGGGTCACAAGGTGGCGACAGGCGCGATTCCCAAGGGCGAAGAAGTCCGAAAGTACGCGCAGATCATCGGCTACGCCTCCAAGCAAATTGCGCCGGGAGACCATGTGCATACGCACAACACCGATTTCCGCAACACGGACATGAACTACGAGTTCGGAACCGACCTTCGCCCGATCGAAATGGTGGCGGAGGAGGCGCGCGACACGTTCATGGGATATCGCCGCGACAACGGCAGCACCGGCACCCGCAACTTCATCGCCGTCGTGACCTCGGTGAACTGTTCGGCGACGGCAGCCCGCCGCATCGCCGACGCGTTTGGTCCCGAAGAGCTTGCCGACTTCCCGAACGTGGATGGCGTCGTGGCATTCGTTCACGGCACAGGCTGCGGAATGCAGGGAGACGGCGACGGATTCGAGGCGCTGCAACGCGTCATGTGGGGCTATGCACGGCATCCGAACCATGCCGGAGTCCTGATGGTGGGTCTCGGCTGCGAGATGAACCAGATCGACTGGCTTCTCGAAGCGTATGGCCTCGAACATGGACCCCTGTTTCAGACCATGAACATACAGAACGTCGCTGGCCTTCAGCGCACCATCGACCTTGGCATCGAAAGGGTGCGGGCGATGCTGCCATTGGCCAATGGGGCAACGCGCACTCCCTGCCCCGCCTCCGAATTGATGGTCGCGCTGCAATGCGGCGGTTCGGACGCATGGTCCGGCATCACGGCAAACCCCGCACTCGGCCGTGCCTGCGACCTGCTGGTTGCGCAGGGCGGCACGGGCGTGCTCGCAGAGACGCCGGAGATCTACGGAGCGGAGCACCTGCTGACCCGGCGCGCGGCATCGCGGGAGGTCGGCGAGAGGCTTGTCTGGCTCGTGCGCTGGTGGGAGGACTACACCGCCCGCAACAGGGGCTCGATGGACAACAATCCGTCGCCGGGCAACAAGAAGGGCGGACTGACCACGATCCTCGAAAAGTCGCTCGGAGCGGCGGCAAAGGGCGGCACCACGCCTCTCGCCGGTGTCTACAAGTATGCAGAACCGGTAACGGCACGGGGCTTCACCTTCATGGACAGTCCCGGCTATGACCCGGCAAGCGTGACCGGACAGATCGCCAGTGGCTGCAACCTCGTGTGCTTCACGACAGGCCGCGGCTCGGCGTTCGGCTCGAAACCCGCGCCAACCGTGAAAGTCGCAACGAATTCGGAAATGTACGCGCGCATGAAGGACGACATGGACATCAACGCAGGCGACATCCTGACCGGCGCAGCGACGGTCGATCAAAAGGGCCGCGAGATCTACGAACTCTTCCTCAAGGTCGCCAGCGGCGCGACTTCAAAATCCGAAGCGCAGGGGCTTGGCGACCATGAATTCGTGCCCTGGCAGATTGGAGCGGTGATGTGATGGCGAACATCTACGACCTCTCGGGACAAGCCGCGGTCATTACCGGGGGCGCACAGGGCATCGGGCTCGCCTGCGCCCACAGGCTGGCCGAATCCGGGGCCCGGACATGCCTCTGGGACATCAATGTCGAGAAGGCCAAGGCAGCGGCAGACAGAATCGACGGGGCACGGGCCGTCCAATGCGACGTCACCGACTTCGCGTCGGTCACGTCCGCATGCGCCGAGACGGAGGCGGCGCTCGATCACATAGACATTCTCGTGAATTCCGCCGGCATCGCCGGACCCGTTACCGCGATCGAGGAATACGACACGGAAGTCTGGAATCAGGTCATCGCCGTCAACCTTACGGGCACCTATCACACAAACAAGGCCGTGCTGCCGGGAATGAAGACCCGCAACTACGGGCGCATCGTCAACATCGCGTCGATTGCGGGCAAGGAAGGCAACCCGAAGGCCACGCATTACGCGGCATCAAAGGCCGGCGTCATCGGCTTCACCAAGGCGCTCGGCAAGGAAGTGGCCGAGCACGACATCGCCGTGAACTGCGTCACGCCGGCAGTGGCAAACACCGAGATCCTTGAGCAGGTCACCGAAGAGTTCATCGAGTTCATGCTGTCGAAGATCCCGCGCGGACGGTTCGTCGAGGTGGAGGAAATCGCCAACATGGTGGCCTGGATGTCGTCCAGGGAGTGCAGCTTCACGACCGCGGCCGTCTTCGACATTTCGGGCGGGCGGGCGACGTACTAGGAGCAGACGCATGCTGGGCGCGATCAGCGGATTTGACCGCATAGGAGAGGAGAACGCATTCGCCGTGCTCGCGCGGGCGGGAGAGCTGGCCGCAGGCGGCAAGGACGTCATCAACCTGGGCATCGGCCAGCCGGACTTCCCGACCCCGGCAAACATCGTGGAGGCAGCAGTAAAGGCGCTCCGCGACGGCCAGCACGGCTATACGCCCGCAACCGGAATCCCGGAACTTCGGGAAGCCGTCGCTGCCGACATTCACCGGCGCTTCGCGATCGAGGTGAACCCGGACAGCGTCCTGATCGTGCCGGGAGGCAAGGTCACGATGTTCGCCGCCATCCTGATGTTCGGCGAGCCCGGGGCGGACATCCTCTACCCCGATCCCGGATTTCCGATCTACCGCTCGATGATCGAGTTCACCGGCGCGCGACCGGTTCCGATTCCGATACGGGAAGAGAACGGATTCGCATTCTCGGCGGAGGAAGCGCTTTCGCTCGTCACGTC
>VYCX01000053.1:7701-9512 GCA_009843725.1 Boseongicola sp. SB0675_bin_26 | reverse complement strand
GCCCGGTCCAGACCTCGCATGACCACGGGCCCGCCGCCACGTTCGAAGTCACCACGCAGGCCGTCGCCGGCAAATGCGCTCTGGACCTGCTCAACACCACTGGAAAGCTGTCGACGTCGGCGACGCTATCGTAGGCAAAGAGAGAGGAATTCCCGATCAGGCGAAAACGCCTGCAAAACTGGGGCAATTTCTCGGTTCTGACATCAAGCTTCAGTCAAGACAGCGCCTTCCAGCAACTGTCGCTGCTCAAGAGGCAGGCTCAAGAGGTGCCGTTCATCGTATGTCTTGGTGTATTTCACAGCAGCCATGAGCATCTGGAGCGGAATCCGGCAGTCGGACAGGTCTTCCAGCGATGCAAGCAGGCTCTCAAGCGCCATCTCCCATTCAGGAAGGGATCCCGCAAAGCCGTCATTGACACTCTCATGCAGGAAGCCAGTCAGCATCCTGCCGAGCATGCCTTCGTCGGCCAGGGTGCCCAACTGGCTGCGAAGCTTCGCCAAGCCCTCCGGAAGAAACCGGGGCCCGAAACTGCGCACCGAAACGGCCAGGATTTCCGTGGCAGCTTCCAAGTGCAACTGGTCATCGCTTTTGAAGTCTTCTGACTGCAAGGACGTGCCCAGGGCGTCGAGCGCCAGGTGCAGCGGCCTTGTCGCCGCCTCCGCCTGTGCCGCGAACAGGCGTCCAAGGAGCGAACTTCCCGGAAGAGCTGCGATCCTCGCGGCGCTGTCCGTTGCCGCGTCGAAGTCGCCCTCCAGGATGTTGATGCGGGTGGTTTCCGTCCAGAGGTCCCGATTGCCAGGCTGCAGGTCGGCGACCCGGCCAAGGTACCGCCTGGCTGACGCGTAGTCGCCGATTTCGCGAACAGTTGAGGCGGCAACGAGCAGTCCCTTGCAGTCTTCCGTGGGCAGCAGCCTGTCGAAGGCGGCCACGGCATCTTCAGGACGGTTCAGTGCAACAAGGGCACGTCCAAGCACCTGGTACGCATGGAAGTGTTCAGCGTCGAGATCGATGAGATGTTCGGCGACGTCGACGGCTTCCTCCCATTCCCCGGAATGGAGCAACGAGTCCGCCAGCAGACCGTGCGCTTCCATTGAGTGTGGATTCTGGGACGCGTGAAAACGCAGGTCTTCGCTGGCCCGTCGGTAGTCGGACATCTGGAAGTGGACTTGCCCGCGCAGTCGCCGGGATTCCTGGTTCTCCGGCTCGATTTCCAGCGCTCTCTGCAGCAATTGCATGGCTTCGTCGAGGCGGTCCTGGTCCAGGTGGAAACGAGAGGCGATGAGCAATGCCTGCAAGTCTCCGGGTGCATGTTCAACGAGCTTCCTGGCGAGGGCTTCGGCATCGTGAGGACGGCCCAGTGATGCCAGCTTGCGCATGATCTGTTCATGGCTGTGCAGGTGATCCGGATCGGCGTCGAGTACGGCCTGGGCAGCTTCAAGTCCCTCGTCGAAGCGTTCAAGGTCCACTAGGATGTTGGCGCGGAGCCAGAAGTGATCGGGATCCTCTGCATCCAGTTCGATGGCGTGGCCGATTGCGTCGAGGGCATCGTCGAGGCGTTCGAGGTCATGCAGGATGCAAGCCCGGAGCCATAAGTGATCGGGGTCCTCTGCGTCCAGTTCGATGGCGCGGTCGACGGCATCGAGGGCCTCGTCGAGGCGTTCGAGGTTTCGGAGGATGCCGGCTCGGGACCAGAAGTGGCCGGAATTCTCCGCATCCAGTTCGATGGCGCGGTCGATGGCGTCGAGCGCCTCGTCAAGGCGGGGAAGGAGGCGGTGGAGGCTGGCGCGGCCCCAGAGGTGGGCGGAATTGTC
>VYCX01000053.1:0-7691 GCA_009843725.1 Boseongicola sp. SB0675_bin_26 | reverse complement strand
GCCGTTTTGCTCCGGATCCTGTTCCATGGCGGGGTCGACCGAGTCGAGTGCCTCGGCGAGGCGTTCAAGGTCGTGGAGAATGTCTGCCCGCACCCTGAAGATTCTGGGATCCTCTTGATCCAGTTCGATGGCACGGTCGATGGCATCGAGCGCTTCGTCGTGGTGTTCAAGGTCGTGGAGAATGATCGCCAGGCACCCGAGGTGTTCGGGTCGTTCTCCGTCCAGTTCGATGGCACGGTCGATGGCGCTGAGAGCCTCGTCAAGTTCCCTTCGAAGGCGGTACGCGCTGGCCATGAGATACCGGAAGGCGGCGTGGTCAGGGAACTTGGCGGCCGCGTCACGCCCAACCTCGATCGCGCTTTCGAGGTCACCTTTCTGGATCAGGGCGCAGATCCAGGCAACATGGTCGTCCGCCGGACCGCCGTCACTTGCGAGGGTCTCCTGGATCTTGGCCAGGCCGTCATAGTCGTCCGCCGCAAGACAGCGATCCGCTTCCTCGCGAAGAGCGTCGCGGAACGGCTCCTCCTTGTCTGCGTGGGAGCGTCTGAGCGCTTCCTCGACATGAACCCTGTCCACACGGGCGACCTGGTCGCCGTGCCGGAACGCCGAATGCCTTTGCTCCAGTTCGCTGGTGGTGAACCAGTGCCGGAGGAACTCGACGAACAAACGGAAGTGTTCGGTCCTGTTGTCCTTCACCTCCATGCATATCCGCATCAACGGCTCCGAGAGTTCGCAGAACGCATTGCGGCCGATCCTGGTCCGCCTGACAAAGCCTGCCGACTCCAGTTCGCCAATCTGCTTGGCGGCAGTCTGGTGGGACATCAGGCTCGGGACCGCTATGTCCTTGATCGTGGCGGGAACGTCTTGTCGAGAAAGAAACTCGACGATCTTGCGTTGGGTGGGCGACAGCTGGCGCATCCGGTCCTGGTAGTAGGGGGTAAGGTCGTCAACCATCTGCATGAACGGCGTCGTGAGGTCGTCCAGCGATTCCCTGTCAAGAAAGTCGAACAGGACGACGTAGGCCCGATGGTTGCCGGCCGCAAGATGATGGACGGCGCGCGCCCTGGCTCGACCCAGGGGCGTGCGGAGGAAGCCTGCAAGTTCGGGCCTGCGTTCGTGGGCGGCCTTCTTCGCCAGGAGTTCAAGCGCCGTCTCGAAGTCGAGCCTCTCGAGCTGGCGGATCGTGAAAAAGCCGTAGAACGGATTGTCCTGCAAGGTCAGCGCGGCGAACAGCGACGGCGTGGACGCGACCATGGTCCAGTTGCCCTCTTCCTGGATGGCGGAGCGCCACTTCCTTTGCCCTTCGTCCCCCAATCCGTCGAACAGGTCCAGGAGGTTCTCACAGAAGAGCATGAGCGTCTTTCCCTGGGCGTGCTCGCGCAGCAATCCGATGGCGTGGGCCTCCGCCTCGTCAGGATCCTTCGCGAACCTGTCGTATATCGCGTCAATCCCGGTCGAGAGGTTCGGGGCCTGGTCGGCGAGCGCCTTGAGGATGCGGACAACGAGGTCGAGGAAGGATGCAACGCCCCATTCCTCTTCCTTGAGTTCCGCAACGAGCACTTCGTCGTGGGCGCCGGCGTCGTCCAGCCGCTCCATCAGCCGATGATGCGCAAGGGCGATGAAGTGGGTCTTTCCCGAGCCTCTTGGACCGACCAGGAGCAGGAAGTGCTTCTCCGGACCCTGCGCGGATTTCATGAGGCGGGACAGCACGTCTTCCATGATCCCGTCACGGCCGACAAACAGCGCCTCCAGCGACTCGCGGCTCATGTTTCCGGGGCTGTACCGGGAAGATTTGAGAAAGCCCTGTTTCATGTCAGTCTCTCCCGCCACCATCTCTTCACGAGCTGCCAGCGAAAGTCGTAGGCGGTCCCGGCCTCGAATGTCCGCGCCTCGATGTAGTGGTCTTCCTTGAGCATGGTGATGGCGTTGCGAAACTCCTCTTCGGGCAGGGACGGATCTTTATGCCTGCATAGGTTGTGGAGCGAGGGGACGGAGCAGAGAGACTGCTGGCCGGCCAGGGTGTCGAGCACAAGGAGGGCGCGGGCGCGATCGTCGGGAGAGTAGTAGGTGTCGAGGCGGGTCACGTAGTAGCTGAAGTTCGCCGGATCCTGGGAATCATGGACAAGCCTGTCGACCGCGGGGGATACGTCGGCGGGAGCCGGCGGGCCTTGCAGCTGACCGAGCCGGTCGACGACATGATGCACATGATAGGGAAAGCCGCCGACCTCTCCGGCTATCCGGTGCGCCATGTCTGGGATGTCTTCCTCGGCGGCCCCGGTCTCCTTGAGCAGTTCGGAAGCGAGCTGGCGTGTGTCCCCTTCGGCCAACGGCGGAACGGTCTCGAGCATCATGTCATTGACGGGGGCGTTGGCGTTGCCGCTCTTGTGCAGGGATCGCAGGACGAGATGCAGGCCTATGGAGCCAGTGAACAGGAAGCGCAGCTTGTCGGGCCTGTCCAGACGGAGAGAGCGCAGGTAGTCTAGGAGTTGAATGGCAGTCCGGGCGCTCTCGTGTTGTTGAAGGTTGTGCAGCATGAGCGGGAACTCGTCCCACAGAAACAGGATGCGCCTGTCTCCGGAAAGCTCGATGAGGCGATCAAACGCGTCCGGCAGGAAAGTCCGCAAGGCCGTGCCGGCAGAGGGCAGCTGGATGCCACCGATCCTTGACGGAAGCAGGTCGGACCACTTGGCAACCCTGGCCTTGAACGAGCGGGAGTCAGCGACGGCATAGATCGAGCGAACAAGGCTTCCGACCGAGTGAACGGCCTCGAGGTCCTGGTACACAGGCAGGTACGAGTCCGGGCACTCTTCCTGCATCTTGTAGAGAATGTGGGTCTTGCCGATCCATCGCTCTGCCGAGATGACGAGGCTCTGCCGGTCAAGGATTTGCCAGAACCTGGCGATTTCGCGATCTCGCCCGACCACGTCCTCGGGTTTCAGCCGGCCGCCGGGTTTATTTGCATGGCGGTGTCTCTCCTGGTAACGCGCTTGAGCCAAATATACGTCAATTTCAACATACGTCAATATTAACGTATATAGAGAGGCTTCCTTCGGGAGGCAAGGATTGGATGGGATCAGGCAGCGCCAGCCGACCGTTGCGGCGCCACGCCAAGATCACGTCATCGGATTGTAAAGCGCGCGCCTGTAGAGGTGCCAGGTTGCATGTCCGAGGACGGGCAATGCCACGAGCAGCCCCAAGAACAGGGGCAACATCGCGACAAGGAGGCTGACGGCAATGATCGCGGCCCAGACGCACATGACCAGCTTGTTCCTGGCGACGGTCCTGACGCTGATCAGCATCGCCGTCACGAAGTCGATCTCCCTGTCTACCAGCAATGGCAGCGACACGACCGTCAAGGCGAATGTCAGGAATGCGACTGCGCCGCCAATGACACCTTGAAACACCAGCATCGAGAAGCCGGCAGGCGTCAGGTACACGTCCCACGAGGTCAGGACATTGGTCATGGCTGCGCGACCAAGAAACAGCGCGAAACTCATGTGGGCAAAGAAGCTCCAGAACAGGAACACGAATGCGAGAATCGCCCCCGCCCAAGGCAACTGCCGTCTCCGCTCCCTCCAGACCACAGTGAGGATTCCGGACCATTCCAGTCGCTCATCTGCCTCGATCCGGCGACTGGTCTCATAGAGCCCGACGGCGGCAAAGGGAGCTATCAGCGGAAATCCGAGCGCAAAGGCAAGAGTCCAGAAAAAGGTGCCGGCACCAAGCCAGACAAGCAGCCACCCCGCAACGACATAGACGCCACTGAACAGGATTCCGTGCGCGGGCGATTTCCTGAAGTCGTGGATGCCGAACCTGATCGACACGAACAGTTCGGCCAGCGTGACGTCCGCGATTTCCGGAACCGGGCTGGCAGCCAACTCTCTCTGGACACCCTGACTCATTGCCTCGCGCCTTACGGAGTTCTGGTCTTGCTCTTGCGGCATCAATTTGCCGTGCCCGTTTCGCGCCTGCAAGCGGTTGCCTTGAAGCCTGGAACGGGCATTGCTATCACCCGCCCGCCAAGATCTGCGTGGAGAGATGTCATGCGTGCCGAGGCGGAAAACACGGTCGCCGCCATCGAGAAGTCGCTCGACCTGCTGGCGCGACGCATGGACTGGGATACGGCAGGACATCGTCTGGAAGAATTCAACGCGATGGCCGAAGACCCGAATCTGTGGAACGATCCCGGACGCGCGCAGACGCTCATGCGCGAGCGGCAGATGCTCGTTGACGCGATGGAACGCCTCACGTCCATGCGACAGGAGCTTTCGGACAATGTCGAACTGATCTGGCTCGGGGAGCAGGAAAACGATTCCGAGGTCCTGGAGGATGCAAGCGCGGCGCTGACGTCTCTCGCCGAACGCGCCGCCCAGGCCGAAGTCGAGGCACTTCTGGATGGTGAAGCCGATGGCAACGACACGTATCTCGAGATAAATGCAGGAGCCGGCGGAACTGAGAGCTGCGACTGGGTCAAAATGCTGGCACGCATGTATGAACGCTGGGCGGAAGCCCATGGCTACGCAGTGCAGGTCCAGTCCCTGCAACCGGGCGAAGAGGCCGGACTCAAGTCGGTATGCTTCAAGATCGCCGGCCCGAACGCATACGGGTGGCTGAAGACCGAAAGCGGCGTGCACCGGCTGGTCCGCATCTCCCCATACGACAGCGCGGCGCGGCGGCACACGTCCTTCTCGTCCGTCTGGGTCTACCCCGTCGTCGACGACAATATCGAGGTCGAGGTGAACCCGGCGGATGTCCGCATCGACACCTTTCGCTCGTCCGGCGCTGGCGGGCAGCACGTCAACACCACGGACTCTGCCGTAAGGATGACGCACTTGCCGACCGGCATCGTGGTCACCTCCTCCGAGAAGTCCCAGCACCAGAACCGTGAAATCGCCATGAAGACCCTGAAGTCCCGCCTGTACCAGCTGGAGCTCGAAAGGCGAAATGCCGAGATCTCCGAGGCACATGAAGGCAAGGGAGACGCCGGCTGGGGCAACCAGATCCGGTCATACGTCCTGCAGCCCTACCAGATGGTGAAGGACCTTCGCACCGGGCACGAGACGTCAGACACGGCAGGCGTTCTGGATGGCGATCTTGACGCGTTCATGGCTGCAACGCTGGCTCTCGGCGTTTCCGGCAAGAAGCGGGACGAGGCAAGGGCAGGTTAGCAGACCGCCCTGTCTTGAACGAGATTGTCTGCATCTGCGTTGGAAGCGTAGACGCCGCTGATGCGTGCCAGCACCCTCAATAGAGTCCACCCGCCGAGATTTCGCTTTCCGTTGCCTGGGCCGGCACGTCCGGGTCCGGGTCCGCTTCGTTCCCGGCCTCCAGGAACGTAGGATCCTGCACGTCTTCGACCTCTTCCAGGTCGTCCAGGTTCGGCAGGCTTGCACCCAAGGCAAATCCGCCGTCAAAGGCAACGCCAAAGACCGGCTCTTCGCCTTCGCGGAAATACTCGGCCACCACGTTGTCGCCAACCGCCTCGTCGGATAGGCGCGCACCGTTGTGACGGTCGATGTTTATGAACTTTCCACCCGGCGGCACGACAAAGCGCCCGCCACCGTATTTCTTCACGGCTTCTTCCATGAACTTCTGAAAGACCGGGGCGCACATCCTGCCGCCCGACGCGCTGCGACCAAGCGGTTGCGGCTGGTCGTAGCCGATGTAGCAACCCGCCGCGATGGTCGACGTAAAGCCTATGAACCAAACGTCGCGCGCATCGTTCGTCGTGCCCGTCTTGCCAGCGACTGGAACGTCCAGATCGACGGCGCCCGCCGCCGTGCCGCGCTCGACCACGCCTTCCATCATGGAGGTGAGCTGGTATGCGGTGATGGGATCGAACGCGCGTTCCCGGTTGGACGTGATCGCAGGCACATGACCCTCCGGAAGCTCTCTCAAGCCGCACTCCACGCAGTTTCTGCGGTCGTGCCGGTAAATCGTCGTGCCCCAACGGTCCTGAACCCTGTCGACGAGCGTCGGGATCACCCTTTCGCCCCCGTTTGCGAACATCGAGTAGGCCGAGACCATTCGATAGAGCGTGGTTTCCTGGGCTCCAAGGGAATTTGCCAGATATGGCTCCATCCGGTCGTATACGCCGGATCGTTCCGCGTAGCCCGCCACCACAGGCATTCCCACCTCCTTGGCCAGGCGCACCGTCATCAGGTTGCGGGACCGTTCAATGGCCGTCCTCAAAGGCGCCGGTCCATAGAACTTGTCCGTCGCGTTCTTGGGACTCCAGACGGATTCGTCTGCCATCTCCACCTCGATCGGTGCATCGATGATGATCGTCGCAGGCGTGAATCCAGAATCGAGAGCCGCCGCATACACAAAGGGCTTGAAGGAGGAACCGGGCTGCCGAAGGCCCTGCGTCGCGCGGTTGAAATTTGATTCCTGGTAGGAAAAGCCCCCCTGCACTGCGAGCACCCGACCGGTGTTCACATCCATTGCCATGAAGGCCCCCTGCACTCCCGGAACCTGCCGCAGCGAAAAATCCGGGCCGGATGACGTGTCGCCTTCGTGCCGCACATAGATCACGTCACCAACGTTCAGGATGTCACCGGGCTC
Organism: Boseongicola sp. SB0675_bin_26; assembly: GCA_009843725.1. GTDB lineage: Bacteria > Pseudomonadota > Alphaproteobacteria > Rhodobacterales > Rhodobacteraceae > JAJEFO01. The sequence continues at coordinate 1,127 of VYCX01000053.1, read as the reverse complement.
ATTCGCCTTCCTGACCCATTCGACGTCTTCGGGAGTCAGCAGGAATTCGTCATCGTCCCTTTCCCGCCGTTCGACGCCAATGCGGGCAGCCTTGCCTTCAATCCCGAGCACCACGGCAGGCGACCAGCCTTCCACGTCCCGGGCAAGCTTCGGAATCTTCGCGAGGGCCGTCCGCCAGCCGGCTTCCAGCTCCTCGGTCGAGATCATGGCCGCAGGCCCGCGCCAACTGCCTCGTGCCCGATCGTATTCCTCCAAGGCGTGCCGAAGCGCCCGAGCTGCAATCCTCTGCATTTCGGGGTCGACGGTCGCGCGGATCGTGAGACCCGCCGACTTGAATCCGTCATCACCGAAATCCCGGCTGAGCTGCCGCCTGATCTCCTCGGTGAAGTAGTCTCGCGACGGAAGTCTTGTCGCGAAGGATTCCCTGTCCCCTGCCTGGACAGTCAGCAACGGAGCGGCCACGGCGGCGGCGTATGCGTCCTTGTCCAGATACCCGTTCTGCCACATCTCCCGGAGCACGAAATCCCGTCGCGCAATCGCGCGCTGCGTCTCGCGAACCGGATGATAGGTCGATGGCGCCTTTGGCAGTGCAGCCAGGTAGGCAGCATCCTGGGCTTCCAGTTCCGTCAGGGTCTTGTTGAAGTAGGTCTGGGCGGCGGCGGCCACGCCGTATGCATTTTGGCCAAGGAATATCTCGTTGAGATAGATCTCCAGAATCTTTTCGCGACCAATCGTGGCAACCATGCGATTGGCCTGGATCAGTTCCTTGATCTTCCGCTCGATCGCACGTTCACTTCCAAAATAGATGATCTTGGCCACCTGCTGCGGAATGGTAGAGGCTCCCCTGAGAGACTGACCCCTTGACTTCACCGCCTCATAGAGAGCGGCAGCGATCCCCCGGACGTCGAATCCCGCATGCTCGTAAAAGTTCTTGTCCTCCGCAGACATGAAGGCCTGCTTCACAAGATCCGGAATCTCGTCAAAGGGAATGTAGATCCGCCGTTGCTGGGCGTACTCGTCGATGATCCGTCCTGCCGGCGAATAGATCCTGGTCAGGGTTGGTGGCTGATGGTGCGCGAGAGACGAAACGTCCGGCAATCCCTTTTCGTGGGCCGCGAACACCATCC
>VYCX01000367.1 GCA_009843725.1 Boseongicola sp. SB0675_bin_26 | reverse complement strand
CGCGAGACGGACGGCGGCGGACCCGCAAACGGCGTCGGCCTGCGCCTGAGCACCACCCAGGCAAGGGCGCCGTCCCGTTCGCTCGCCATCGCGCGCGGTCAGCCCCGGATCCCGGCGCGGCGCCGTTGCGGGCGGCAGCACGCTTCGGCCGCGCTTCCGGCAGCGAGGACTCGCCCGTATCCGCGGCGCGATCGATTTCCATGGTCATGCGAACCCGTTCCAGGTTTCCGGATCCTGCGCGCTTGCGACACCGCCGACGAGCTGATTGGACAGGAGATCGCCGATTTCCGAAGGGCATCGGCGCAAGGGCGCCAATGCTTCCGGAAGACGGCTTAGTTCCTCCCTTTGCCGCGCCAGAGCCTCGCGTGCGTGTTCGAGGTCGGTCTGGACCAGCCGGAACGGGCTGCCGGTCGGCAACTGCGCACAGGCCGCGAAGTCTGCCGAAATGACTGTCGCGATCCGCGGATAGCCGCCGGTCGGCTGATGATCCGCCAGTAGCACGGTCGGCGTGCCATCGCCGGCAACCTGGATGTCACCCCTGACCACGGCGTCGGAAATGCCGTTCAAGCCTCGACCGGGCGGCAGCGCCGGTCGACGCGAGACCAGTCTGGCTCCCATGCGGTCACGCTGCGCCGAGATCCGGAATTCCGTCGCCTCGAACATCTTGCGCTCGCGAGCGGAGTACAGGCCTGCGTGCGGTCCCCAGAGGAAGCGGATCTCCCGCTGGCTCAAGTGGTCGGGTTCCGGAAGGACCTGTCCGCAGGGACCTTGTCGATAGGCGACCAACGGGAGTCGGTCGCCGGCCCTCAGGCAGCGCCCGTCAAGGCCGCCGATTCCCGAGCGCGGATGCGTCGCCCGCGCGCAGAGCACGGGGGCGGTATTGATGCCGCCGTCGACGTGAAGATAGGCGAACGCGCCGCCGGACGGTGGCCGCATGAGGAGCTCGTCACCGGTCTCGACGTGCTGGCTGCTGCACCAGCGCATGGCAGTCCCGTTCCTGCGCGCGTCACACACGGCACCGGTAAGCGCGATTCGCGCAGGCCCGCCCCGAATCACGGCCCGCAGGGCGGAGACCGAGACTTCGAGAGCGGCGCAATCGGGGCCGTTGCCCAACAAGACCAGACCCTCGTCAAACGCGATGCGGTCCATCGCGCCGCCGTTCACCACGCCGTATCTCTGCCAACCCGGCCGGCCCCGGTCCTGGACGCTGGCGCCGGGGCCGGTTGACAGGATCTGCAGGTAGCGCCCGATCACGGGATCTCCTCCCTTTCCGCGACCGGTTCCCCGGCCAACGCGCGATCGCCCAGGCGCAGGAACTCCGTCTCGCTGACAGCGCGAAACCGGATCTCGTCGCCAGCCCTGACAAGTGACGGAGGAACCCGGTTCGGATCGAAGCTGCGGAACGGCGTCTGGCCGATAAGTCGCCAACCTGTCGGATTCGGCAGGGAATAGATCACGGTCTGGCGAACAGCGACGGAAACCGAACCCGCCGGAACCATTGGCTTGGCGCACGGCAGGCGGGGCAACGCCCATCTGGCGTCATGCATGCCGCAGTAGAGCGCACCCGGAGCGAATCCGATCATCATGATGCGCAGGCGCGACGACGCATGATCCTCGATCGTGCGATCGACCGACAGCCCGAGCGCCCGCGCGACGTCGTCGAGATCGGATCCGTGCTCGCCGCCGTAGCGGACGGGTATGGTCCATCGGTGTCTGCCGGGCATCGGCTTTGGCCGGGACCAGTCGATTCCGTCCAGCAGTTCGGCAAGGGCGGACCGGACGGCACGGAAGGGGCTGACCAGCGGGTCGAACTTCACGAGGACGGACCTGCCCGTCGGCACGGTTTCGACAATTGCGGGAATCCGCCGCACGCGCACCATCCGTTCGAATGCGAGAGCCGCATCGTTGGACTGCTCGCTCAGATGTTCGCCGAATTCGACCAGAAACGCCGAATCGCCGGCGTGCCGGATGGAAACTGCAAGCGAGCCGTTTTCCGTCGGGTCCTGGCCCATCGCCATCATCCGATCCTGTCATGCCGGCACCCGGCCCGACACCGCACCGAGGCGACCTGCCCAGCAGTCATCGCCCAGGGCCCGATCTCAACTGCCGTGGCTGGAATCGCGAACTGGCGAGCCATTGTCGTCAGGACCGGTGTTCGGCAAGTCGCATATCAGCATTCTTCCAGGCGCGTGGGTGATGCACAGCGAGGGGCGGGCATTCCTGAGCGCGACCTGCGGCGTGACTCCGCAGGCCCAGAACGCCGGAAGTTCGCCGTCCTGCACGTCGGGAAGATCTCCCCAGTCAGGTTTCTCCAGGTTCTCGATACCGATCCGTTCGGGATTGCCGATGTGGATCGGTTCACCGTGCGCATACGGGTAGCGGCCGGTGATTTCGCACACATCGTCGATGTCGTCTGGCGAGAACGGGCGCATCGAGACGACGGTCGGGCCCCAGAAGGCACCCGCTCGGCGGGTCTGGACGTTCGTGCGGTACATCGGCACGGTCCGGCCCCGCTCGATGTGCCGGAGTCGAAAGCCTCGGGACAGCAGGGCGTCCTCGAAAGAGAACGAACATCCCAAGGCGAAAGAGACCAGATCGTCACGCCAATGGTCGGAGATGTCGCTGACTGTCTCGATCAGCCTGCCGTCGCGGTATATGTTGAACTGCGGAATGTCGGTGCGGATATCGATGTCGTGCCCCAACGGCCGCATGATCGGATCGCCGGCATCCGATACGTGCACGAGCGGGCACGGCCTTGGATTGCGGAAGCAATAGGTAAAGAAGTCCATCGCGCAATCGAGAGGAAGAATTGCGACATTGCATTGCTGCTTTCCGGGTGCGAGGCCTGCCGTTTGTCCGCAGTAGACGCCTTTCCGGATCGCCTGCCGAACGTGGCCAAGCGGTCGCACGGAGAGACGCTTGAACTGTTGGAAATCCGACACAGCCCGTGATTCCCTACCTTGGTCAAGCCTGGAAGGCTCCAGGTGCCAACGCGAGAAAAGCCGCATGGTTCGGGAGGCGACGCGCCGACAAGGTCGAAAATAGAAAAGTGTTGCGAAGAACTCCAACGACATTATTTTCTCGATATCGATAAGGAGAGCTTATTGCAGGCAAGCGACGCGGGAGCATGTATTGCGTTCCGCCGTCAGGTGCGTGCCGTTCCTGACGTTCCTGGCGGGCAAGTCCCGGGCGCGTCCTGCAGCGGGTGTGGAGGGCAAAGATCGTCAACCTGAAACAGCTGGAAACCTTTGTCGTCGTTGCAATGCTCGGCAGCTTTCGCAAGGCGGCAGAGCACCTGCACGCCACGCAGCCGGCGATTTCATTGCGAGTGAATTCACTCGAAACGTCGCTCGGCGTCCAACTGTTCGAGAGGCGGCACAGGGATGTGCGGTTGACGCCGATCGGCCACGACCTGTTGCCGATGGCGGAGCGCATCGTGCGCCTGGCGCACAAGTTTCGCGATTCTGCGACGGCAAAGAGCACGCTGTCAGGAACGCTGAGGCTGGGCGTGACCGAGACGGTCGTTCACGCATGGCTGCCGTCCTTGCTCAATCAGCTTCACGGCCGGTATCCTGAAGTTGACGTCGAGATCAGGGTCGACGTCAGCTCGAACCTCAGGAACGGTCTCGTCGAACGTTCGCTGGACATCGGGATACTGCTGGGTCCGGTCTCCGAATTCACCATCGACAATGTCCTGTTGCGGCCGATCGAAATGGTATGGGCTGTCGGCACGGAGATGATGCAAAAGGTCGATGGCTTTCGAACCGTGGCGGACCTCGCGACCGTGCCCATCCTGACATTCGCGTCGAACACCCGCCCCTACGTCGAGATCCGCGACCACTTCAAGTCCCTGGACGTCGATCACTTCCGGATCTTTCCGTCCACATCCCTGTTCGCCTGCTTGCAGATGACCCGCGACAACATCGGAGTGGGCGCGCTGCCGAGGGACATCATTCTCGACGATCTCGCTTCGGGCCGGCTGATTGAGATCGAACTCGATTGGCGGCCTTCGGCGCTGCAGAATTCGGTCTCGTATCCCAGGGAGCCGTGGAACCCGCTGGTCGAGCAAGTGGCCTCCCTGGCCCAGGATGTCGCTGGCGACAGGGTGACATGAGCATTTCAATTTCTTATCGATAACAGTAATTTTATTCTATTGGTCTTTATCAAAAGCCGTCTGTACAGTGATCCTGGGGAGAGCGATTCACGAGCAGGCGCCCCGTCGGAATTGCGTGTCATGGATCGTGAATCGAGGATCGTAGGTTGGTGCGAGAGATGTGCGTTCCCCAACCAGTACCCGCGGTCTGATCTCTTCGACCACGATGCTAGGAGACAGGATCATGAAAGCACACCCCTTGAAGACTCTGGCGCTGGTTTCGCTCCTGACGGCAGGCGCGAACGTCGCGACCGCGGAAAATTTCAAGCCGACGACCCTGAAGGTCATGGGCACCTTTCCCACCTCCACGACCTTCCTGTTCCACGAAAAGCCGTTCTGGACCGAGACCATACCGGAAATGGCGGGAGGCAACGTAGAGGTCGTGCTGACCAACACCACCGAACTGGGGTTGAAGGGTCCGGAGATCTTCCGCCTCATGAAGCTGGGCGTTCTCGACTTCGGTACCGGCGTTCTCAGCTACACGGCGGGTGACGATCCCGAGGCGGAAGCGATCGACCTGGCGGGCCTGTCGTTGGATGCTTCGACCCTGCGCGAGATAACCCAAGCCTACCGGCCGACGCTGGAAGCGCTGTACGCGGAAAAGTACGGAATCAAGGCCTTGGCGTTCTACCCTGCGCACGCCCAGGTCTTTTGGTGCGCAGAGCCTCTTTCGGGCCTCGGCGACCTGAAGGGCAAGAAGGTGCGTGTCTTCAACACCAGCATGGCTGATTTCGTCGAAGGCGTTGGCGGCACACCCGTGAACATCCCCTTCGCCGAGGTCGTGCCGTCCTTGCAACGAAAGGTCGTCGACTGTGCCGTCACCGGTGCGCTGACCGGCAACAAGTCGAAGTGGACCGAGGTCACGACCCACATGTACCCGATGCCGATGGGCTGGGCGGTCTATCTTCACGGCGTGAGCCGCAAGACCTGGGATTCGATCGAACCCAATTTGCAAAGCCTGATATCGGAACAGGTGGCCATGCTCGAGGACAACATATGGAAGGCCGCCGACGAGGAAACCAGGCAGGGGGTCAGCTGCTCGACAGGCGGCACGCCTTGCACGATCGGCGACAAGGCCGCGCTCACGCTCGTCCCGGTCAGTGCCGAGGATGCCCAGGCGCACCGCGAACTGATGGAGAACGTTGTCCTCAAGCGCTGGGCGCAACGGTGCGGTGAAGATTGCGTAGCGGACTGGAACGCGAAGGTTGGCAAGATCCTCAACCTCACGGCCTCCGAGCAATAGGACCGATGCCCGTCCCGGTGCCGTGACTTGCCGGCCGCATTCGATCTGTCTCTCGGGGGGGTCGACCTTCCGGGAGACCTCGATCTAGAATCGACCTGATGGAATTCTTGCTGCGCACCAGCCACAGGTTGACGCGAACGATGGCCGTGGCGGGAGGAGTTCTCCTTTTCGCTCTTGCCGCCGTCATCTGCTTCGAGGTCGTCGCACGGAAGATGTTCGCGTTTTCCACCAGGGCGACGGAAGAGTACTCGGGCTACGGACTGGCGATCTGCCTCAGCTGGTCAATCGCGTTCACGCTGCTCGAACGCTCCCATGTCCGCATCGACGTCCTGTACCGCAAGGTGCCACGCCCGGCTGCTGCGGGCATGGACGTGCTGTCGCTGCTGGCGGTCGCCGCGGCCGTGGCGCTGATGACGGTGAACGCGTTCACGATCTTTCACTTCAATTTCGAGTTCGGCTCTCGATCGAACACGACGCTGCAAACACTCTTGTGGATTCCTCAGGGGCTATGGCTGCTGGGCTTCGCGGTCTTCGACCTGATCGCGCTCCTTCTTGCCGTCGCCGTCATCCGCCATCTGCTTTCGGGAGATCTCGGGGCGATCCGCTCGCTCGTCGGACCCCCCGGACTGGAAGAGGAGATCGAACAGGAACTCGACGCGAGCCTTCAGTCTCGGAAAGCCGGCTTGGGTGCGGAACCGCCTGACAATGCCGGATCGGTCGTTGCGGATGGCAACTCGGAACTTCCGCGATGATCTGGACAGCCTTCGCGCTCCTGGTCGGATTCATGGCGATCGGCATCCCGATCGCGGCGGCCTTGCTGCTGCTCGGCGTCGCGCTCGGGGAACTCTATTCGCCTGTCCCGCTGGTCCGCGCCATGGGGGAGATCATCTGGAACACCAGCACCGATCCGATCCTGATCGCCATTCCCCTGTTCGTGCTCATGGGCGAGATCCTCATCCGGTCAGGCATCACGGAAAGGATGTACCATTGCATGGTGCAATGGATCAGCTGGCTGCCCGGCGGCCTCATGCATTCGAACATCGCCGCCTCGGCGGTGTTCGCGGCGACCTGCGGCTCGAGCGTCGCCACGTCAGCGACCATCGGAACCGTCGCCGCACCCCAGGCGCCCAGGTTCAAGTACAACGAACGCTTGTTCCTGGGCTCGATAGCCGCAGGCGGCACGCTGGGAATCCTCATTCCGCCGTCCATCACGCTGATCGTCTACGGGGTCCTCACCGACACGTCCATTCCCAAGCTGTACCTGGCGGGCCTGTTGCCCGGAATCCTGCTGGCGCTGGCTTTCATGGGCGCAATTGCCGTCCTGTGTTCGCTGGTGCCGTCGTGGCGGGGATTGCCGATCAAGGCCAGCTGGCGCGAGCGACAGGCGGCCATCGTCTTCCTGCTGCCTCCGATCGTGCTGTTCACGATCGTCATCGGCTCGATCTACGCGGGTTGGGCGACCCCAACGGAATCGTCGGCAATCGGCGTCGTCCTGGCGACCCTGCTCGCCCTGTTTCAAGGGCGCCTCAGGCTTGCCATGCTGCTCTCCGCGATCGAAGGAACGATGAGAACAAGCGCCATGGTGCTGTTGATCATCGTCGCCGCCTATTTCCTCAATTTCGTGATTGCCTCGATCGGACTGACGGGAGAGATCAACAAGGTCATCTTGCGCCTGGATCCGTCGCCGTATCAGCTGCTCTTTGCCGTAATCGTGTTCTACATCATTGTCGGCTTTTTTGTCGAAACCCTGTCCATCATGGTCACGACGGTTCCGATCATCGCGCCGCTTGTCTTTCAGGCCGGCTTCGACCCGGTCTGGTTCGGCGTCTTGATGATCCTGCTGGCGGAAACGGCGCTGATCACGCCGCCTGTGGGCCTCAACCTGTTCGTGGTTCAGGGTGTTCGCGGCCGTGGGTCCCTCAATGACGTTGTCATCGGCGTGCTGCCGTTCCTTGGTGTCCTGCTCGGTTTCATCCTGATCGTCATCGTCTATCCGGAGATCGTGCTTTGGCTGCCGGAACGCCTGCAATGACCAACCACCCCGATGGCACCCTGCCTGCCTCCTTGTTCGATTCGGAAAGAAAGGAATCCAAAATGACTCAAGTCGTCGCCGTTGTTGTCTACGGCTTGCCGGAAGGAACCGATCGCGCCACGGCCGTGCAGATGTTCCGTGATTCGATCCCCCGCTACATGACAACCCCTGGCCTGTTGAGAAAGAACGTCCTCTACGATGAAGGTCTGGGCGGTGGAGTGTACCTGTTCGAGTCGCGTCAGGCTGCTGACGCCGCGTTCAGCGACGAATGGAAAACGTACATGACCGACAAGTACGATCACCCGCCACAGATCACCTTCTACGAGTCGCCCATCACCATGGATCAGCAATACGGTTGCGTCTACGACGAAAGGAACGCAGGAAATGTCTCGGAGTGAAACCGGCCCTCGCGCCCGTCCAGGGGCGCCAACCTCTCCGTGCGAACCTGGCCCTTGGCCGAGACGCCGCCACCTCCCCCGCATCCAGGAAGACCCGGATCTTCGCAGAGAGTTTCGTGCCCGCCGCCTCATTCTGTGCCATGGCGACGCGCGACCGCCTCGACCCTCAGCCAGTGGCGCAGCCAGGTGGTGCGGGGCGTGCCCGGCCCGGTGCCGGGAGTTCCGGCAGTGCCTGCCGTGGCGCCCGCTTTCGTCAGCGAAGGCGCTGCCCCCTCGACGTCTTGGGAATCTTGCGTCTGCGCCGGTCAACGCTTCCAGTGTCGGCTGGCATCCGGTGCAGCGGCGCTGGCCATTCTCCAGGAAGGTGCAAATCGCGCAACTACGCGATAGAGGACAGGAAATCTGCAGGCTCGCCATCCTGAAGCGACTCCGGTCGAGACAGGCCCCGGTGTGGGAGAACATCGTCTTCGGTCGATGACCAAACGAACCCAGGCAGATTCCTGCTTTGCGGCCGGCCTGACGGCGTCCGCCACAGGTGTCGGCGCTCGGCACTGGCCGTCTTTCTCACCCCTAAGGGGAATCCCCTGCAGTCCGAAACGACAGTGACATGTTGAAGCCAGGCGAATGGATGGGTTCGAGCAAGGCGGATCTGGACCGCTTCGCCGACCCGGTGCAGGGCCGCATCGGGTTAGCGATCTATCGCACCCAGCTCGGACACCGGCACCGCGACGCCAAGCCTCTCCGGACTGACGTGCCTCAATTGAAGTACTTGCGCCTGAGCAGTTCGTTGATGGTCCGGTACATGTTTGCCAGACAGTTGCCGTCGATCTTGTCGACCCACCAGTGGGCGATGTCGTGTCGATAACCGGTCAGCGCCTCGAGACTGAGCGTGCCTCCGACGACCGTGGGGTCTTTCGCGAGCTTGGTCTTCGGGCTCGGGGGCGTGTGACCCAGCTTCTTTCTCGACTCCGACAGCGACTCCCACAGGCTCATGTAGTGAAGCCGCCTGAAGTCGTCATCCTTGTAGTCGTCCCAATAGAGGGCGTTAAACAGCAGTTCCACGTGTTCCGTGGTCAGGTCCGCGTCCATGCGGGAAAGGGCCGTGCGGAGGCCGTCGGCCGTCTCGCGGAAGTCGTCGGCACTGAGAGGACGAACTGAATCGGCCCTGGCGGACATCGTCCCAGCGGACATCGGGCATACGTACCGGCCATCGTCGGTGACCAGGCAGTCTTGGTCGACGTGCTTGCGGATCTCGTTATGGGCGTCCTGCGATGCGCGTATCGCGGCGAGATCCATGTTGACCGTCTGTTCGTTGTTTGGGATTTCCGGCCAAGGCCCGTCGGCGGACTCGAACGCCACGATGAATTTCGCGTTGGGGTGCCCTCCGTTGAGAAGCGGGAAGGGTTGGCCGTCCTTGCAGCCGACCTCGTCCAACGAAGCGCAGCCACGATCAAGCACCAATGGGGGAAGGCCGTGCATCTCTTCGACGACGACGTACAGGTTGATGCGATCTCCTTGGGCGTCTCTTTTTTTGATTAGCTCGACCACCTCGTGGCGGAGCGGCGTGCTAAGGGCATAGTGCGGGCTCTCGGACTGCTCGAAGTACGAAATGAGATCGCAGGCCAAGCTGGCGTGCACGGCATTCGACCGGTAGATCGTATGGCTAGGTCTACCATGTCATTGAAAAAAGGGCTGGACAATGGACTCTCGCCCTGCCAGTCCGA
>VYCX01000273.1 GCA_009843725.1 Boseongicola sp. SB0675_bin_26 | reverse complement strand
CCGGACGGCCCTGGTAAGCAGTTGAATCTATTCGACTATTAATGGGACACTACTGGCTTGGCTATTCGGAAGCGCTGCCGATGCTTCAGGCCATGCGCGCGTCACGCAAGACGCTTCTGGCACGAGTTCCCTGGCGCGAGCCGGGCGTCATCATGAAATACCTCGATGCAGGCGCGATGGGCGTCATCTGCCCGATGATCAATTCGCGAGAGGAAGCGGCCGAATTCGTGAGCTTTCTCAGGTACCCGCCCAAGGGACAGCGAAGCTTCGGCCCGACCCGTGCCGCCTTCGCCTGCCCGGACTACTCGATCGAAGCCGCAAACGCGGAAATCCTTGCAATCGCCATGATCGAGACCGCCGACGGCGTCAGGAATCTCAAGGAGATCGCCGCAACGCCCGGGCTCGACGGGCTGTATGTCGGACCGATTGACCTGACGCTCGGCGTCTCTGGCGGCCGCCTTCCGCCCGGCTTCGACCGGGAAGAGCCCGAAATGATCGACGTGCAGAAGAGGATTGCCGAAGCGGCGAGGAATGCCGGCATACATGCGGCGCTTCATTGCGGGTCGCCCGACTACGCCATGCGCGGGATCGAGTGGGGTTACGACATGGTCACGATTCTGGGCGACGTGCGGTACCTTGCTTCGGCGGCCAGCGCCTCGGTCGACGCCTTCCGCAGGCTGAGCGGCACCGCCGCCTCGGCAGGCGACCTGGGCGCGTATTGAATTTGCGGAATGCGATCTTTCCGTCCGCACTGGTTCCGGGTCCCGCCTTGCCGAGGCCGGATCGCCATGTTCGAGACGGCGCCTCGGCCGGTTGCAGGAGAAGGCAGCTTGCGGCCTGAGAATGGATCCGGTGTCAATCGACCAAGTGCATTGGCAAGCGCGCCAGGGCGAGCGCCAAATTCATGAACCGCGATCCTGATCCTGCCCTCTGCCGGACGCTCCGGCATGGCACCGGATGTGGCGCACGCATGTCAATGCTTGCACTTTGCGCATTGACCCGATCAAAGTTCTGCCACCTGAGGGGAGGCATCTGATGGAACTCACCGGCAACTGGTCCTTTCCGGCACCCGTCCGCTTTGGTGCGGGCCGAATCTCCGAAATCGGCGATGCCTGCAACGCCGCCCGCATCAACAGGCCGCTTCTGGTCACTGACCGAGGTCTCGAGGAAATGGAGATCACCCGGCGAACGCTTGATCTCCTGCAAGATGCGGGGCTGGGGCGCGCGCTCTTTGCTGCCGTCGATCCGAATCCGAGCGAACGCAACCTCGAGGAGGGTTTGCGGCTCTTCCGGGACGGCGGATTCGACGGCGTCGTGGCGTTCGGCGGCGGGTCCGGCCTTGACCTGGGCAAGACGCTCGCCTTCATGGCCGGTCAGTCACGCCCGGTCTGGGACTTCGAGGACGTAGGCGACTGGTGGACCCGGGCCGACCCGGCGGGCATCCACCCCATCGTCGCGGTGCCCACGACCGCGGGCACCGGGTCGGAAGTCGGGCGCGCCGGCGTCATCACCAACTCGGCCACGCATGAGAAGAAGATCATCTTTCATCCGAAGATGCTGCCGTCCGCGGTCATATGCGATCCGGAACTCACGGTCGGACTGCCGAAGGCCGTCACGGCCGGCACCGGTCTTGACGCCTTTGCCCATTGCGTCGAAGCGTTTTCAAGTCCTCACTACCACCCGCTCTGTCAAGGCATCGCGCTCGAAGGCATGCGGCTGGTGAAAGAGTACCTGCCGCGGGCGCATGACGACGGCTCCGACATCGAGGCCCGCGCGCAGATGATGAGCGCCGCCGCAATGGGAGCGAGCGCCTTCCAGAAGGGATTGGGAGCGGTTCACGCGCTCTCGCATCCGATCGGCGCGCATCATGGCACGCATCACGGCACGACAAACGCCGTCTGCCTTCCGGCGGTCCTGGAATTCAACGCCGGGGCCATTCGGACCCGCTTTGATCGGGCCGCCGCCTACCTGGGAATCGACGGCGGATTCGACGGGTTCCGGACCTTCGTCGACTCGCTGAACGAACGCCTCGGCATACCCAGGACCCTAACCGATCTGGGCGTAAGAAATCCTGATATCGACCGGCTCGTGACCGACGCCCTTCGTGATCCGTCAACGGGCGGCAATCCCGTTGAGATGACGGAATCCAATACCAGGGCGCTCTACGAACGGCTGCTTTGACCAAGGTCCAGCGAGGACGGGTCGGCCTCTTCCGGGACCGTGCGTGCTTGCCACGAGGGAATCTCGCCCGCTGCATGGTGGGACGGCTGGTGGAGCCGAGGGGAATCGAACCCCTGACCTCGTCATTGCGAACGACGCGCTCTCCCGACTGAGCTACGGCCCCGCCGAGAGCGCATGTGGCGGACGCGGGATGTCTTGTCAAGGTGCTGCGCCACTGATCCGGGGCGCGATTCCGGCACGGAAGGCCATTCCGCCGGGGCCTGAGCAAGTGCCGGTCCGTGCAGGCAAGCGCGTTGACAAGTTGCCAGTCACCGTCAACAAATCGGGCTTCAAGACAGGATCATTCTCGGGAGAGAGCCATGGGACAGAAATGCCAGAGCTGCGACATGCCGTTTTCCAAGGATCCCGAAGGCGGTGGCAGCGAAACCGACGGCAGCCGCAGTGCCAAGTATTGCTCGATATGCTACGCAGACGGCACCTTTCGTCATCCGAACGTCACGGTCAAGGAGTTCCAGGCAAATTGCGTCGACGCGATGACGGCCAACGGCATGCCGAGAATCATGGCCTGGTTGCTCACGCGCAGGATTCCGAAACTCGAAAGATGGGCAGGCTGAGCCAGAACCCGTCGGCAAGGACAAGTCCGCAATTCGTCGGCAGGTGACGTGAAAACGCGATCCGCCCGCCGGCCTGGCATCGACGTCAGGGTGCCGGTGGCTTTCCTGGAGCTCGCTCCGCACCGGCATCCGAGTCGTTCGGCAACGGGCGGACACACACCAGATGCCTGTCGCCCCAGACGTTGTCGACGCGGTTGACCGGCGGCCAGTACTTGTCGACACGAAAGGCGCCGGCCGGATAGCAGCCAGCCTCGCGCGGATACGGCCGGTCCCATTCGCCGACAAGATCCTCGACCGTGTGAGGCGCGCGTTTCAAGGGGCTGCCCGCGGCTTCAATGCGTCCTTCCTCGATGTCACGAATTTCTTCCCGTATTTCCAGCATCGCATCGCAGAAACGGTCGAGTTCCGCCTTGGTCTCGGATTCGGTCGGCTCGACCATCAGCGTGCCCGCCACGGGCCAGCTCATCGTCGGCGCGTGAAACCCGTTGTCGACCAGCCGCTTGGCAATGTCATCCACGGTCACGTCCGCGCTGACCGCGAATGGCCGTGTGTCAAGGATGCATTCATGCGCCACCCGTCCCTTGCTGCCCCTGTAAAGGACGTTGAACGCGCCTTCGAGACGCTTCGCGACATAGTTCGCGTTGAGTATCGCGACGCGGGTCGCCTGCGTCAGGCCTTCATCCCCCATCATCAGCAGGTAGGCATAGGAGATGGCAAGAATGCCGGCCGAGCCGCAAGGCGCTCCCGAAACCGGACCGGTGATCCCGCCGGCATGTGGATGACCGGGCAGGAATTCCGCCAGGTGGGCGCGAACGCCGATCGGCCCCATGCCCGGGCCGCCGCCGCCATGCGGAATGCAAAAGGTCTTGTGCAGGTTCAGGTGGCTTACGTCGCCGCCAATCTCTCCCGGCTTCGCAAGGCCGACCATCGCGTTGAGATTGGCGCCATCCATGTACACCTGCCCGCCATGGTCGTGGGTGATCTGGCAGACCTCTCGCACTGATTCCTCGAATACGCCGTGAGTCGAGGGATAGGTGATCATGCAGGCCGCCAGCCGATCGCCTGCCGCCTCGGCCTGTGCACGAAAGTCAGCCAGGTCAATGCTGCCGTCCTCGAGCGACTTCACGACGACCACGTCCATGCCGCACATCTGGGCGCTTGCCGGGTTCGTGCCGTGCGCAGAACCTGGAATCAGGCAGGTCTTGCGTCGCTCGTCGCCGCGCGAATTGTGATAGGCCAGGATGGTGAGAAGCCCCGCATACTCGCCCTGCGCACCTGAATTGGGCTGCATGGACATTGCGTCGTAGCCTGTGATCCGGCAAAGCCGCGCACCCAGATCCTCGATCATCCCGACATAGCCCTCGACCTGATCGGCAGGCACGAAGGGATGAATGTCGGCAAATCCGGCCCAGCTTGCCGGCATCAATTCGGCCGTGGCATTGAGCTTCATGGTGCAGCTTCCGAGCGGGATCATTGCGCGGTCCAGGGCAAGATCACGGTCAGCCAGGCGGCGCATGTAGCGCATCAATTCGGTTTCGGCCCGGTTCATGTGGAACACGGGATGGGTCAGGTACGCCGAGGTGCGGCAGCACTCCTCCGGAAACCGCGCGTAGCCAGGCTCGAAGTCGTCCAGGTCGTGATCGAGACCGAAGGCGCGCCAAACAGCCTCCAGCACTTCCGGGCGAACGGTCTCGTCGAGCGAGATGCCAATCCCGGTCTCCCCGACCTTCCGAAAGTTGATCCTTTCGCTCCGCGCGGATTCGAGAATGGCAGCCTGCCGCTCGCCCACCCTGACGGTGATCGTGTCGAAGAAGGCTTCGGGCGCGACCTTGAAGCCGCCCGCCTCGAGTCCCATGGCCAGCCGCTCGGTGCTGCGGTGAATGCGTTGCGCAATGGCTTTCAGGCCCTCGGGTCCGTGAAAGACCGCATAGAAGCTTGCCATCACGGCGAGAAGCGCCTGAGCGGTGCAGACGTTCGACGTGGCCTTCTCGCGACGGATGTGCTGCTCGCGGGTCTGCAGCGCCAGCCGGTAGGCGCTTCCGCCACGCGCATCGACGGACACGCCCACCAAGCGGCCTGGCATCGCCCGCTTGAACGGCTCCCGGCAAGCCATGTAGGCCGCATGCGGCCCGCCAAAGCCCAGGGGCACGCCGAACCGCTGCGTCGAACCGACGGCGATTTCGGCACCCATGGCGGCCGGCTCCTTGAGAAGCGTGAGCGCCAACGGGTCCGCGATCACGATGCCCACGGCATCGGCCTTGCGCAACGCCGTGATCTCGCCCGAGAAGTCGCGAACATGTCCAAGAGTGCCCGGATACTGAAAGATGGCGGCAAAGACCTTGTCGGCTTCCATGTCTCCGGGCGCGCCGACGATGCATTCGATGCCAAGCGGGGCCGCCCTGGTCTGCATGACCGCAATGTTCTGCGGATGGCAGTTCTCGTCGATGAAGAACGCGCCAGCCTTCGACTTGGCAACACGTTGCGCCATTGTCATCGCCTCGGCCGCAGCGGTTGCTTCGTCGAGAAGCGAGGCGTTGGCGATGTCGAGGCCCGTCAGGTCACAGACCATGGTCTGGTAGTTGAGAAGCGCCTCGAGCCGTCCTTGGGAGATTTCGGGCTGGTAGGGCGTGTAAGCCGTGTACCATGCCGGGTTCTCGAAGATGTTTCGCTGAATCGCGGGCGGCGTGTTCGTGCCGTAGTAGCCCTGCCCGACCAACGTCGTGAATTCGTCGTTGCTCTCTGCGATCTCGCGCATCCGGGCGAGAAGCTCCCACTCGGAAAGCGCCGGCTCGAACGCAAGCGGCTCTTCCTGCCGGATCGACTCGGGAAGGGTCTGGTCGATCAGCTCGTCGAGCGAGGCAACGCCAATAGCCGACAGCATGGCCTCCATCTCTCCCGGGGACGGACCGACATGGCGCCGATTGGCGAAGTCGTAGGGCTGATATTCAGTTGGCTTGAAAGGCATCCTGACCTCCGTACGGGCAAGGCGCGTCCGGCGCGTCGCTTGCGAGTCCTGCCGGGCCGCAGCCCTAGGCGATCATGTCCTTGTACTCGTCCTCGCTCATGAATCCGTCGAGCTGATTCGGGTCGTCCACCTTCATCTTCACGAACCAGGCGGCACCAAGAGGGTCCGCGTTGACAAGACCGGGGGTGTCGGCCAGCGCATCGTTCACCTCGACGACCTCGCCGTCGACCGGTGCCGCGATGTCGGATGCCGCCTTGACACTTTCGATGACGACGATGTCATCGCCCGACGACACCTGCGTTCCGGCTTCGGGGAGTTCGACAAACACCACGTCGCCAAGCTGTTCGGCCGCATGTTCGGTTATACCGACCACGACCAGGTCACCGTCAACGCGGAGCCATTCATGTTCCTCGGTGTATTTCATGTCGTCTTTCCTCATCGCTTGAAGGTTGAGGGGCGGAACGGCATGTCAGCCACGGTCACGGGCATCCTCTTGCCCCTGACCTCGGCTTCCAGCACGGTACCGGTCCCGGAAAATTCTGTTTCGACATAGCCCATGGAGACAGGCCGTCCGAGCGAAGGGCCGAAACCTCCTGAAGTGACATCTCCGACGGGGGCGTCCGAGCCCTCGCGGAAGATCCGCGCCCCGGCGCGGACCGGCGCGCGCCCGTCCGGCAGGAAGCCTACCCGGCGTCGCGGGGCCCCCGCCTCCAGCTCCTCCAGAATGCGCGCTGCACCCGGAAAGCCGCCTTCCCGCTCTCCGCCACGGCGCCTGGCCTTCTGTATCGCCCATGCAAGGGCGGCTTCGACCGGCGTCGTCGTCGTGTCGATGTCGGAGCCATACAGGCAAAGCCCCGCTTCCAGGCGCAGCGAATCCCTGGCTCCAAGCCCGATCGGGATGACTGCCTCGCTTGCAAGCAGCGCCTCCGCCAGGGCCCGAGCCTTGGAGGACGATATCGAAACCTCGTAGCCGTCCTCACCGGTATAGCCCGACCGGGACACCCATAGTTCGACTCCGTTCCAGTCCAGAACGCTTGTGTCCATGAAGCGCATTTCCGCCACGCCCGGCACGAGCCCGGCCAGCGCCGCCTCGGAGGCCGGTCCCTGAAGGGCAAGAAGCGCACGATCAATGATCGGGGTCACGGCACAACCGGCAAGATTGGCCGAGAGGTGCGCGACGTCCCTTTCTTTCGTTGCCGCGTTGACCACCAGCAACAGATCGTCGCCTCGGTTGGCGATCATCAGGTCATCGAGGATACCGCCCGTCTCGCTGGTAAAAAGCCCGTACCGTTGCCGCCCCTCTGGAATTCCGAGGACGGAAACCGGCACAAGCGCCTCAAGGGCCAGCTGGGCCTCTTCGAGCGAGTCCGCGGAAACCCGGACCTGGCCCATATGGCTGACGTCAAACAGCCCCGCCGATGCCCGTGTATGCAGGTGCTCCCAGAGCACGCCGTCATAGTATTGCACAGGCATCTCGTAGCCCGCGAACGGCACCATCCTGGCGTCGAGTTCGCAGTGAAGGTCGTGCAGCGGTGTCCGGTCAAGGTTCGGCATCGCGGTTCCCCTCAGTTGGCCCGCGCAAACCGGCGAGCACCTGCCGGGCAATTGCATTGCCCGTTGCGTGCCCCCTCTGTCCTTTTGCCTGAGATCGCTATCCCTTCGGCGCCCCGTGCCCGGGGTCTCTCCAGAAGCTTTTCGACACGACGGTCCATTGGCCTGAGAGTTTACCGGGGCGGTTGCTCCTTCGGCACCGGGTCACACCCGGATTCTCCCGTCGCGTCTCCTTGAATCAACCTATAGGCTGCTCTGCACGGCACTGGCAAGCCCCCGATTCCCGAACTAGGTTGCATGCATGACGTCTGCATACGTGTTCGGATACGGCTCGCTCGTGAACCGGCATACCCATGGCTACCGTGACGTGAGGAAAGCGCGGATTGCGGGCTGGCGGCGTGCGTGGCGGCATCTGCAGGGACGGGCCGCCGCCTTGCTGACGGTTGTCGAGGATCGCCATTCCCAACTCGATGGCCTGATCGCCGCCGTGCCGGATGCGGAGTGGGCGGCGCTCGACCTGCGCGAACGAAACTACCAGAAAGCCAAGGCTGACAACGTCGAACACACGCTGCCGCGAAAGCCTGAAGTCCACATCTATCATGCGCCGGACTGGATGCACCGTCCCGCCCAATCCATGACGCCGATTGCGCTCTCGTACCTTGACGTGGTGGTGCAAGGCTATCTGGCTGAATTCGGCGAGACGGGCGTGGCGCGATTCTTCGCGACGACCGATGGCTGGGATGCGCCGGTCCTGAATGATCGCCATGCCCCGATCTATCGGCGCCATCGCCCGTTGAACGCACGCGAGCGCGGCGTGGTCGACGATCACCTCTCGGCGTTTGGGGCCAGAATCGAAATGCGCCGAACCTGACGGCTTGCGACGATTGCCGCCGCCACATTGCGCCTCACGGTACAGTCGACATTGCGCTGCGGTCCGTGAGCGATGCAACGCAACTGCCTTGCATCGTGTACTGCCTGCCAGTTCAAGCCTGCCGGGCAATTCTCAGACAGGCGCGAAGCCCGCCCGGAAAGTCCTCAAAAGTAAGGGTTCCGCCGTGAAGCTTGGCGATTGCCGAGACGATTGTCAGCCCCAGTCCGAAGCCACTGATGGCGGTCACATTGCTCCCCCTCTGAAATGGGGCCATCAATGTCTCCAATTCCTCTGCCGAAGTTCCGGCCCCTTCGTCATCGACCGTGATGGTAGCAATGTCGGCGTCCGCATCGAGCCTTAGGGTAGCCCGTCGCCCGTACTTGAGCGCATTGTCAACCAGGTTGGTGATGGCCCGCTGCAATGCCACCGGTCGCCCCGTGATGATGGTCTGACGATCACCGCTGACGAGTCCCTTGCCTTGGCGAGACATGAAAACGGAACTCGCACCGCGCACGACAACATCCTCGCTTTGGCGAAACGTCACAGGGCGTTCCATGTCCTGGTAATCGGCCACGATCGCCTCGATCAGCGAGTTGAGCGACAGTTTGCGTGGCGGCTCGGCGTTCATTTCGGCATGGGTATAGGTCAAGACACTTTCGATAATGCCGGTCATCTTGTCGATTTCCGCCTCAAGCCTTTCGCGAAGGTCGTTGTCCTCGATCAAGGCCGCCCTGAGGCGCAGTCTCGTGGCTGGTGCCCCGAGGTCGTGACTCACCCCTGACAACACGGCCGCTCTTTCCTGCAACTGGCTGCGTTCGGCCTCAAGGTAGGTGTTCAATGCGCCGACAATCTTCTGCAGTTCGCTGGGGCCTTCGACCTCGTAGCTTGCTGGACCGCCCAACGCCCTGTGGACTCGCAGGCGTTCAGCGAAATTCGTGAACACCGATGAAGTGTTGAGCGCGGAGGTGATCAGGATCGCCAACGCTATCAGTGCAACGAGTGCCGCCAGGACTCTTCTGTCCGATGGCGCGGCACCGCATCCCCAAACGGACAAACCGTCGATCTGCACCCAATGAGCGTCATCAATCTGGGCAAGAACTAGGGGGTCACTGCAGTAGGAGGCAAGCAGGCGCGCCAGGTCACCAGTCGCTGATTGCGCCGTGTTCCCGGTCTGGGGCGGCAGATTGGCTAGCGGATACACAAGATCGGCCGAAAGGACCACAAAGTCGAGCCTTTTTCTGTCCAGCGGATTCTCGCTGGCTGCCGTGATCGGCACGTTCGTCACGAAAGTGGGTTTGGGTGCGTCCGACAACTGGCCAAATTCGCCCGCAAGCGCCAGTCTCTGGTCACCGGGCGAAAGTGGCCGGATTGAGATAGCGCCCCCCTTGTCCGATCCGCGTAACAGGTCTCCATGCAAGACGACGCCCGCCGAAAACGCCCAGTCTTGATGCGCGCGCCACGCGTTGACGGATTGCATCCAGATCCACATCGAAAGCAGGCCTACGGCGAAGGCAGTGAGGAC
>VYCX01000539.1 GCA_009843725.1 Boseongicola sp. SB0675_bin_26 | reverse complement strand
TGGGCCCTTGATTTCCGAAGGATTCCTGTCTGACCCCCAAATGAAGATCCGCCTAGTCGACGACCTGCACCGGCGGGTGGCCTACGATCTAGTGCAGAAGTTCGACGTGATCCTGCTGCCGTCCTTCGAGACGAAGGGGATGAGCGCGAAGGAGGATCGCCGGATCAGGACGAAGACGGTTCGGTCCATGCTTGGGCTTGCGCACCACCGTTTCCGGCAGAAACTGGAGTGGATGTGCCGGAAGTACGGCAAGCGTCTGGTGATCTGCAACGAAGCGTACACGAGCAGGACACGCTCATGGGACGGCTTCGTGAACGAGAACCTTGGCGGCGCGAAGACGGTCTCGGATGGCAGCATCGTCGTCGACCGGGACATCAACGGCGCGCGGGGCATCATGCTGCGCGCGCTCTACGGCAACTTGGGCCATTTTCGGGCGGCGGGCGCCGATGTTGCGCCCGTTGCGGAATGAATCAAGTGACCTACAAACTCAATCTTTGTCACGCGCACGTTTGCAATCCCGGCCGCAACGGGGTTACCTCATGGGAAAATGCGTGCGTTTTCGGGCAGGCAGGGATTCATCATGGACTGGGACAAGCTTCGGATCTTTCACGCGGTTGCTGACGCCGGCAGCTTGACCCACGCCGGTGAGTCGCTCCACCTCAGCCAGTCAGCCGTGTCACGGCAGATTCGCGCACTCGAAGTGAGCCTTAACACGACGTTGTTTCATCGCCACGCGCGCGGCCTGATTCTCACTGAACAGGGCGAACTCCTGTTCGATGCCACATCGGCCATGTCGCGCCGTCTTGAGACTGCCGAGGCCCGAATTCGCGACAGCAAGGAGGAGGTCTTTGGCGAGCTGCGCGTGACGACCACGACCGGCTTCGGTTCGCTCTGGCTCGCGCCCCGCCTTCCGAAGCTCTACGAGAAGTTCCCCGACCTGAAGATAGACCTGATGCTTGAGGAGCGCGTGCTGGATCTGCCAATGCGGGAGGCGGATGTTGCGATCCGGATGAAGGAGCCCAGCCAGGCAGACCTGATTCGCCGCAAGATCATGGCGGTCAAGATGCGCCTCTATGCAAGTCCGCACTATCTTTCCGCGCATGGCGTTCCTGAGGATCTGGCTCAGTTGAAGACGCACCGGCTGATCAGCCAGAGCGCCAACGCCACGCAGGTGAGCGCGGGAGCCCAGCTTGTTCAGGAACTGCTGGCCCATGACGTCCCGTTCCTCCTGACGGTGAACAACTACTTCGGTGTCTTGCAGGCCGTTCTGGCGAATCTCGGAATCGGGGTCTTGCCCGACTACGTTACGCAGGACTTCCCCGAACTGCAGCGCGTCCTTCCGGACATCGAGTCAAATGACGTCCCGGTGTTTCTCGCTTTCCCGGAAGAGCTCCGCCAATCCCGCCGAATCGCGGCATTTCGCGATTTCGTGACCGAGGAGATCATCGCATACCGGAAGAAACTGAAGGCGGGCGTTGCCGCATAGCTATGCATCTGGGACAACCCTGCCTTGACCAATCGCCTTGCTTCAAAGGTTGATTGAATGCCGCACGCCGCATACAAGTGTCTTGAATGCAACGGCATGAACGGAGCATTCACACCTCCCTGTTGGACTGGCCGGGCTCTGCCCGGCCATTTTCTGGATCGGTCGCTTGTGGTCATGGGACGAATTTGGTTTGCGCGAGCGCGTGGCCCGTGGCATTCCGCAGGAACCAACGGAAGGGCTCGCCAATGAGCGACCGTGTCAGTTCCCATCTCGAAACCCAAGACTGGTTGCTGGCCGACGGCGCCACGGGCACAAATCTCTTCAACATGGGGCTGTCCGCAGGAGAAGCGCCTGAGTTCTGGAATGTTGAAAGGCCGAGCGACATTCGGAGGCTCTATCAGGACTTCGTGGACGCAGGCTGTGACCTCTTCCTGACGAATTCCTTTGGAGGAAACGCGTCTCGGCTGAAGCTCCATGACGGCCAAGGACGCGTTCGCGAACTGAACCGGGCCGCGGCGGAAATCGGCCGCGACGTGGCGGACGGATCCGGTCGCCCGGTCATCGTCGCCGGTTCGATCGGGCCAACGGGCGAAATCATGGAACCGCTCGGCACGTTGTCCTACGCCGATGCTGTGGAGATATTCCACGAACAGGCCGAGGGCCTGAAGGAAGGTGGCGCGGACCTGCTTTGGGTCGAGACGATCAGCGCCCCGGACGAGTACCGAGCGGCGGCTGAAGCCGCCGCGCGAACCGGCATGTCCTGGTGCGGAACAATGAGCTTTGACACGGCGGGCCGGACCATGATGGGCCTGACCAGCGCAGACATGGTCAAGATGGTCCAAAAGCTCGACGAGCCGCCGGTCGCCTTCGGCGCAAATTGCGGTGTTGGGGCATCAGACCTTCTTCGGACGGTTCTGGGCTTTGCCGCGACAGGGCGGACGCTGCCGCTGATAGCAAAGGGCAACGCCGGCATTCCCAAATACGTCGACGGACAAATCCACTATGACGGCACTCCGGATCTCATGGCGGACTACGCCGCCCTGGCCCGGGACGCCGGCGCAACGATCATCGGCGGCTGCTGCGGAACGACGCCAGAGCATCTGCGGCTCATGCGCACGGCACTCGAAACCCGGCCAAGGGGACGACGCCCCACGCTTGAGGAAATTGCCGAGCGGCTCGGCGGATTCTCGTCGGTCGACGACGGCACTTCCGCAAGTGCGTGCGCTCCCCGCACGCGACGCAGGCGGCGACGGGACTGATGCCCGCTCACGCGGCCAGCAAGGCCCTTGCCGCTGCCCTTGCCTCATCGGTCACGGTATCGCCGGAGAGCATTCTGGCAATCTCGTCAACGCGTTCATCGTCCGACAAGGGTGTCACCCGGCTCAAAGTCACGCCGCCCTCGACCGTCTTTTCGACCCTGCAATGATGCGCCGCTCGTGCCGCAACCTGCGGGCTGTGGGTCACCACCAGCACCTGCGACCCGCACGCCAAGGCCTCAAGCCGTCGGCCAACCGCATCGGATGTGGCACCTCCGACGCCGCGATCTATTTCGTCGAAGATCATTGTCAGGTCGTCCGCGCCGACCGTGAGGCACACCTTGAGCGCAAGGAGAAACCGGCTGAGTTCGCCGCCTGACGCAATCCTGTTCAAGGGGCCGGCAGGCATTCCCGGATTCGTTGCTATCGTGAACGCGACATGCTCCCCGCCCTCAGGCCCGGGGTCCGCCCTGGTGACCAGCGTCGAGAAACTCGCTCGCTCCATCTTCAGCGGCGGCAACTCCTTCAACATCGCCGCATCCAACTTCTCCGCCGCTGCCGTCCGTGCCTTCCCAAGTTCGGCCGCTGCAGTGCCATAGGCATTCCGAGCATCGTCCACGGCGTGCTTTCGCTCCATCAGGCCGCTTGCTCCGTCGTCAAGCGCAGCAAGCTTTGCCCGAAACTCGTCTGCAAGGCCCGGGAGTTCGTCTGGCGCCACATCGTGCTTCCGCGACAGCGCACGAATGTCAAACAACCGCTCCTCCACGCGCTCAAGTTCGGCCGCATCAAACTCCAAGGCATCGAGAGCCATGGCCACGCCCTGCGCGGCATTGCCGACTTCCTCCATCGCTCTCGACAAGGCCGCGATGGGATCGTCCAGCACGCCTTCGGCGCTCGCAGCAGCGCCGTCCAACCATCGCGATGCGTCACGTATCATGCCCTCTGCGCCGTCCGGACCAAGCGCGGTGCGCGCGCGCGCGACATCCTCGCGTATCTGCCCGGATGCCCGCATAAGCCGACGCTTTGCATCGAGCGTGACGTCTTCCCCGACCTCTGGAACCAGCCGGTCCATCTCATCGACCGCGTGACGCAGGAAACCCTCTTCCTTGCGCACAGCTGCAAGCCGAGCTTCCGTGTCAGCCAGCGCGGCCTCAGCGCCCTTAAGGCCGCTCCAGGTCGTCCGGCATCGCGCGACCTTCTTCTCAAGCCCGCCGAACGCATCCAGCAGCCGACGATGAACACCTGGATTCAGGAGCCCTCGGTCATCATGTTGTCCATGAACCTCCACCAAGACGTCCGAAAGCTGCCTGAGCACCTCGCCTGACACCCGACGGTCGTTGACCCAGGACGTCTTCCGCCCGTCTCGTGCATTCACGCGCCTCAGGATCAAACCGTCTTCTGCGGGGAGACCGGCCTCCTTCAGCACCTCGCGGGCGACATGATCACGAGCAAGGTCGAATTCGGCAATGACCTCTCCTTGTTCCGCGCCCTCCCGAACCAGTTCGGCGCGGCCGCGCCAGCCCAGCACGAAGCCAAGTGCATCCAGGAAAATCGTCTTGCCTGCCCCGGTCTCACCGGTCAACACGTTCAGGCCGGAACAAAGCGTCAACTCCAGCCTTTCAATGATCAGAATGTCCCGGATGTCGAGACTTCTCAGCATGACATCTGCGTCAAAGCCACTCGCCGCGAAGCGTCTGCCTGAACACCCGCCTTAACCAGCTGTCGCCCCTTGCCACAGGCTCAAGCCCGTTGCCGGTCAGCAACGCGTAGCTGGACCCGTACCATTCCGTGCTCCTGAAGTTGTGGCCAAGAACAGCTCCGGCGGTCTGGGCTTCACTTTCCAAGCCGAGTGCGAGATAGCCTTCGACCAGCCTGTGAAGCGCCTCCGGCGTCTGGCTCGTCGTCTGGAAGTCCTCGACGACAACCCGAAAGCGATTGACGGCCGCAAGGTAATGGCCCTGCTTGAGATAGTACCGGCCCACTTCCATCTCCTTGGCGGCGAGATGATCAAAGGCCAGTTCGAACTTGAGAGACGCTGATCGTGCATGTTCGCTGTCGGGGTGCGCCTCAATGACCGTTCGAAGCGCCTGAAGCGCCTGAAACGTCAATCCCTGATCCCGCCCCACGTCGTCGATCTGGTCGTAATATGACAGCGCCACGATGTACTGCGCCCAAGGGGCGTCCTCGTCAGCCGGGTAGTTGCTCAGGAATCGCTCAGCCGCTCCCCGTGCCGCCTCGTAGTCCCGGTCCAGATGGTAGGAATAGGCCTGCATGACGAGCGCGCGCCGCGCCAGCTCGGAATACGGGTAAAGTCTTTCAACCTCGCCGAAAAGATCGGCAGCCTCCGCTCCGTCGCCGGATTCAAGCGTGAACTCCGCTCTCCTGTATATCTCTTCGGCAGTGAGGTCTTCGAGTGACTCGGCATCTTCCGACTGCTGGAAGGCCGCACAGCTTGCCATAGTCAACAGGCATGTACCGGCCAGGGCAAGTCGCCGCGCGCCCCTTGTCCACTTTCTCAATTCCGTCATGCCAAGCCACCTCGAGTACCGGACTGCTTGGTAGCACGGGAAGATAGCGGTGCAAATTGGTTTTGGGCTGGATTCGCAGGCTGCGTTCAGGCCGCAATGCCAGGAGCGTCTTCGCGCACGAGACCAGCGCCGGGAAGGCGGCTGGCCATCTGGGAATCACACTCCACGATCTCGAATGCCTCCGGGTCGGCAAGGAGCCTGCGCAACAACTGGTTGGTCGCGGCGTGGCCCGCACGCCGACCGACATAACGTCCAATAATCGGGGCGCCTGCAAGCGCGAGGTCCCCGAACGCGTCGAGCATCTTGTGGCGCACGGGCTCGTCTGCATGACGCAGTCCGCCCGGGGTCACGACATCGTCGCCATCCACGACGACAGCAGAGGTGACCGATCCGCCAAGGATCAAGCCACGCGCTCGCATCTCGTCAATGTCGGCCTTCCGGCAAAACGTGCGGCTGTTGCAA
Organism: Boseongicola sp. SB0675_bin_26; assembly: GCA_009843725.1. Lineage (GTDB taxonomy): Bacteria > Pseudomonadota > Alphaproteobacteria > Rhodobacterales > Rhodobacteraceae > JAJEFO01. The sequence goes on along the minus strand of VYCX01000539.1, from coordinate 4,033 downwards.
AGCTCGTACACGAAGGCGCCGTTCGCCATGTTCAGGCTCTTTTCCTGGCGGCCGATGACCGCGTCGGCGAAGTCGATCTCGAACTCGATCCTGAGGTCGTCCGAGGGCATGAGGGCGGCCGCGGCATCGCCGTGCGTCACCTCCACCGGTCGAAGCACGCGAATGGCGGACACCGGTGCATCAAGCATCTCCAGGCCGCACGAAAGGAGTCCAGCGACGAATGGCGCGGACGAACCGTCCAGCAACGGCACCTCAGGACCATCAATCTCAACCAACGCGTTGTGCAGGCCGCAACCTGCGAAAGCGGCCATGATGTGCTCGATCGTCGAAACGCTGACACCGTCATTATTCGTGATGCGCGTGTTGAGTTCCGTATTGGTGACCCGATTCCAGCGAGCGGGAACCAGCGGATCCACCCCATTGACGTCCGTGCGACGAAACCAGATGCCGCAGTCTGCAGATGCCGGCTGCACGGTTACGCAAACCGCCTGTCCCGTGTGCAGTCCGGTACCGACGAAAGCCACCGAAGATCTGACTGCTGTCTGCAAGAAAACATCCTGAATTCAGCGTCGAACCCCCCAGTCCGACACGTGAATGCTACACTCACGGAACGACACTCTCAAAACAATCATTGCAACATCCTGAAACAAGGCTGCGGCAATTCGGCGGTTTGCCGCCCAAAGCGCGGGCATATGAGCAAAGGCCGCTTCGTGGCCAGTTGGGGCCTGCATGCGGGCTTGATTGACGCGCAAACTTGCCGTCCTCGATCCGCCGGCCGTTCCCGCGGCGCCGTTGCGGCCGTCCGGGATGAACGCTGGCAAGGCGGCATGCGCCAGATCCCATCGCCTTGCAATTCGGCTTTCGGCGCCGCGTCCGCGCCATGCGTACATGCGATTGCGCACTTGCACTATTCTCATGCAGATTGCACAGTTTTGCGGCAGCCGGCCGGGACGGCACCTCATTTGATCGTGCATTCGCCGGCACGGCGGTCCACTGTCGCCGCGTGCCCTGTAGACTCGCGTCGGCAACCGACATCAGGAGAGACCAATGTTCAGACCCACCATCGCAACTTTCGCTGCCACCCTCGCCCTGGCGGGCGCGGCGCTGGCTCAAACCAACGTGCCCTTCGCACTCGACTGGAAATTCGAAGGGCCGTCCGCGCCCTACTTCGCCGCGATTGACAACGGCCATTTCGAGGCTGCGGGCCTGAGCGTGGAAATCTCCGCCGGACAGGGTTCCCTTGACGCGATCCCGAAGGTTGCCACCGGCGCCTTCCCTGTCGGCTTTGCCGACATCAACTCGCTTATCAAGTTCCTTGACCAGAACCCGGGGGCGCCCGTCACTGCGGTGATGATGGTCTACGACAAGCCGCCCTTTGCCGTGGTCGGGCGCAAATCGCTCGGGGTGAGCGAGCCAAAGGATCTGGAAGGCCGCATCCTTGGCGCCCCGCCCCCCGATGGGGCCTGGGCGCAGTTCCCTGCCTTCGCCAGCGCCAACGGACTTGACGTCGACAAGATCACTGTCGAACCTGTCGGGTTCCCGACACGCGAGCCGATGCTCGCCGAAGGCAATGTCGCTGCCGTCACGGGCTTCAGCTTTTCCTCGTTCCTCAATCTCGTCCGCCTCGGCGTACCTGAGGAAGACATCTCGACCATCCTTATGGCGGATCACGGGCTCGCACTCTACGGCAATGCAATCATCGTCAACACCGACTTTGCCGCGGCAAACCCGGATGTCATAGGTGGCTTTCTCACCGCCGTTGTCGCCGGCTGGAGGGATGCCATAGCCGACCCTGCCAAGGCCATCGAGAGCCTGATTGCGCGCAATCCGGCCGCCGATGCCGCCCTCGAACAGCGTCGTCTTCAACTCGCCATCGATGCCAACGTGGTCACCGACTACACCTCGGCCAACGGCATGGGCGACATTGACGACGCGCGCATGGCCAAGGCGCTTGAGCAGCTGGCGCAAACCTACGACTTTCAGTCCGCTCCCGACGCCAGTCTCTACTTCACCGATGCCTATCTTCCCGGCGAAGCGGAACGCATGCTGAAGTAGGCCCACGGGCGTGGCCAGGCCTCTCATCGAGATCAAGGGCGTCCGCCACGCCTATCAGACCCATTCAGGGCGGCTCCCGGTGCTCGATGGTCTGATGCTCGCGGTGCCCGAGGGCGGCTTTTCCGCCGTCGTCGGGCCCTCGGGCTGCGGCAAGTCCACGCTGACACGGCTCATTGCCGGTCTGCTGAAACCCGATGAGGGCGAAGTCTGGCTGCATGGAGAACTGGTAGGAGGTCCGAAATCCATCGTCGGGATGGCCTTCCAGAACCCGGTCATGCTCGAATGGCGCACGGTCCTGCAAAACGTCATGCTGCCGCTCGAGATCGTGCCGACCAGGATGTCGAAACGCGAACAGGAGGATCGCGCGCGCCATCTTCTTGCCCTTGTCGGCCTCGAAGGATTTGAGGACAAGCGCCCAAGCGAGCTCTCCGGCGGCATGCGCCAGCGCGCTTCGCTCTGCCGTGCCATCGTCCACCAGCCCGAGGTCCTGATCCTTGACGAGCCCTTCGCAGCGCTCGATGCCTTCACCCGTGAGGACCTCTGGCAGACCATGCATGCCGTGAAGGAGAAGGAACCGTTCACCGGCGTCCTCATCACCCATGACCTGAGAGAGGCGATCTTCCTCGCCAACGAGGTTGTTGTCCTCTCCGGCCGCCCCGCACGCACGCAGTACGTGATGGATGTTCATCTCAAGGGTCCGCGCGACATCGAGCATCTCTACACGCCCCAGACCGCCGATGCGCTCAGCATCCTGCGCCACCAGATCCGGATCGCCCAAGGCCGCGCTCCGGCGAAAGAGGCTGACCGATGAACTGGAAGCAGATCGCCGTTCCCGTCGCCGCGCTGGCCATCTTCGGTCTTTTCTGGGAACTCCTCGTCTGGGCCAATGGCTGGCCCAACTACAAGATGGCTTCACCCAGCGACCTCTGGCCCGCCTTCTGGAAGTTCCGCTGGCTCTTCCTCGAATACGGGTGGGACACGCTCTGGCGAACGGTCGCGGGACTGGTCCTGGCGGTGCTTTGCGGCGTGTTCCTCGGCATGATCATGGGGCTTTCACGCACCATGCGTGATGCACTCTATCCCTTGCTCGTGGGGTTCAACGCAATCCCGAAAGCCACCGTCGTGCCCATCATCGCGCTTCTCTTCGTTGGCCAGCACGACATGAACACCATCCTGATCGCCTTCCTCATCAGCTTCTTCCCGATTGCCGTTTCCGTCTCCATCGGGCTGTCGACGCTCGAGCCCGAATACCGCGACATCCTCGCTTCGCTCGGCGCGTCGCGCTTCACGATCTTCTGGAAAATCGCGCTGCCCAAGACATTGCCGGAGTTCTTCGGCGCACTCAAGGTGGCCGTCACGCTCGCCTTCATCGGCACCAACCTGATGGAGATCGTCGAGCCGCACGGCCGCGGACTCGGGCATCTGTTCGACAGCGGCAAGATCAGCGCCGACTATCCCCTGATGTTCGCCGTTCTCATCGCCCTGGCGCTCATGGGGATCCTGCTCTACTACGTGGTCGTGGCGCTGGAGAGGGTCTTTGCAGGATGGGCCGAACGTGCTCCGACCTAGCGGGCCTCCCGTCCGCCACAATTCGGCCCCTTTCCAATGGCGGAAACCGGCTTCAGGCGCGGGTGGGCAAATTTCAGCCCGGCCAGGCGTCACCCCCCCGGCGAGAGCATGCGGGTGTTCGTCGTGACCGACCTTGGCCTTTCTTGGCGACCGCCCGGACCGTTGCATCGACTGTTTGCATGTCGCTCTCGCAGACTTCAGCGCGTTCAGGCACGCGCATTGCCGCTGTCCATCTCATGATCGCAGACGGGCCTGGAGTCACGCGCCTTGCAGGGCGGAAAGGCCCTTGCCCAAGTCATTCCTTGGGCACACACACAATCCGACACCAAGATACGGGCATTCCGGTTCGACAGCCGACTGCCAAATTTCACGAAGGTAGCCACCCAATTTCACGCATGGTAGCCACCCA
>VYCX01000380.1 GCA_009843725.1 Boseongicola sp. SB0675_bin_26 | reverse complement strand
TTACCCCTTGCATCATCCGCGGGGTCATCGCCGCGCTCAAGGAACACGACGGCGCGTTTCCCGCACTGCCGGTCGTTGACGCACTCTGGCTTGCGCGAGGCGGAATCGCGCTGGAAGCGCGGTCCCGCAACGATCTCTGGCGTGCACAGACGCCGCAGGGGTTCAAGTTCAAGCTCATCCTGGAAGCGCACCGGAACTTCCCGGGCGACGCCGCCGACGATGTCGAAGTGGCCCGTGCCGCCGGACTCGATGTGCGGGTCGTCGAGGGCTCCGAGGCCAATTTCAAGGTCACGACGCCGGACGATCTTGCCCGCGCACGAGTCCTGCTCGACCGATTCGCGAGCCTTGATTGACAGGACGCACCGCGGACTCCGGACGCCTTGAAGGGTCGTTGCGCAACTTTGCGATCCGGCGTGCAGCCGAGGCGTGGAATCTGTTCAACGATCAAGGCATTGCGAATGCCTCCGGTTCACGCGCCACATGGATGGCCGACCGCGCATTCCTCTTGCCGCTCTTCTGTCACACTTGACCTGCATGCTTGGCACACAATCACAGGATTTCGACCCAATCCGGCTTGAGATCGACATTTTCGAGACGAAGCGAGAGCTGGCCGGACAGGCACGCTCCCAAGGGTCTGGGCGCGGAAGGGAACGCGCCCGCGCAGCGTGCGGGACCACTGCCGCGGATAAGTCTGCCTGTTCTCCGCGGCCTGCCCGGAGACCGGGACGGCGGTCAGGCATGTTCTGCGCGACGGCCAGCACAGAAGAGATGAACCGCCACCTCCGGAAGAACAGGGAGCAGGTCCCCGCGGACAAGCATGCCCTCGTCGTCCTCGACGGAGCGGGCCGGCACCGGTCCAGGAAGCTGGAGATTCCCGCCAACGTCTCCCTGCTCCGGCTGCCGCCCCGCAGTCCGGCGCTGAACCCCGTCGGGACGCTGTTCCCGGTCCCGACGCATCGCCACGTCGCCAACCGCGTGCCCGAAAGCGCCGAGCATGTCAGGGAGACCGTCGAGGAGGCATGGAACGGGTTCACCTGCAAGACAGAAGCGATCATGCGGATCACCGCATGGGCGTAGGCCGCGCCATAAGGTGCTGGCTCGCCTCCATCCGTGACTTCCGTTTTGTTTAGTGTTACATGTCAGCATCTTATGATATTTTTTGCATACGCTTGCAAAAATTGCTTGCCGAATCGCCAACCCTGAGTCTACCGTGAAATGTCTGCTGCAGTTCTGCCTGCGAACGCCGTGGGAGGGAGAGCATGGCCGAAATCGTCTTGAGCAACATCACCAAACGGTGGGGCAGCTTCGTTGGCGTACATGACTTTGATCTGACAATTGCAGATCGCGAGTTTCTCGTTCTTCTCGGCCCCTCGGGCTGCGGCAAGACGACAACGATGCGCATGGTCGCGGGGCTCGAGGACCCGTCGTCGGGCGAAATCTCGATTGACGGCCGTGTCGTCAATGACCTTGAGCCGAAAGACCGCGACGTCGCCATGGTGTTCCAGTCCTACGCGCTCTACCCCAACATGAACGTCTACGAGAACATCCGCTTTCCTTTGAAGGTCCGCGGTGTCGACCCCGCCACACATGATGAAAGAGTACGCCGCGCCTCTGCCATGGTTGAGCTGGATGACTTCCTGCACCGCAGGCCGGCGGAACTTTCGGGCGGCCAGCGGCAGCGGGTCGCGCTCGCCCGGGCGATCGTGAGGGAACCCAACGTCTTCCTGATGGACGAACCGCTCTCGAACCTTGACGCCAAGCTCCGGGTCTCCACCCGGGCCCAGATCAAGAACCTCAGCCACGAGCTGGCCGTGACAACGATTTACGTGACCCACGACCAGATCGAAGCCATGACGCTCGCCGACCGCGTTGTGGTCATGAAGCAGGGTGTCGTGCAGCAGGTTGGCACCCCGACCGAGATCTACGACAGACCCGCCAACGCATTCGTGGCGAGCTTCATCGGCAACCCGGCCATGAACCTTGTTGATGGCGAGATGGCCAGCGGCTCCTTCAAGGCCGAAAACGCATTGATCGAAGGCCTTTCGGCGCCGGAAGGCCCTTTGACCCTTGGCTTCCGCGCCGAGGATGCAGGTGTGGTCCCCGAAGGCGGCCAGATCAACGCCCCGATCTACACGATGGAGCTCCTGGGGGACGCAACCATGGTGTCCGTCCGTATCGGCGGCTCTCTGGTATCCGTGAAGGCCGGCAAGAACTATCGCGCTGAAATCGACGACATGGTTTCGATCCGCATCTCGACAGATCACTGCCACCTCTTCGATGCGAAGACAGGAGAACGTGTCGGGGACTGACCCCGAACCATGACCCCGGTCCGGCAGCGACCGAGGTTCACCGAGCGGTGCGCGGTTGCAAGGCGCACCGAACCAACAGAAACCAAGGAGATTACAATGTTTCTGAAGAAAGCAGCCCTCGCGGGCGCCATAGCTGGCCTTATGGGTTCGACTGCATTCGCGGCAGACTGTGGTCCGTCCGGCAAGTCGGTCCGGATCCTCGGCTCCGACTTCCCGGCCATCCAGGCCGTTGCCGGCGCCGCCGAAGCCAATTGCGCGGCAAATGCCGGCGAGTTCACCATCAACCTGCGCGACAACACGCGTGACATGATGAACCAGGCCCTGACCCCGAACCCGGCAGAATACACCTCGGTCATCGTCGCCAACTCGACCCTGACCCAGCTGATGAACGACGGCCTGGTCCGCCCGCTGGACGAATATGTTGCAAAATACGGCCAGCACCTGAAGCCGTCGCAGCTGATCACCATCGGCGGCAACGTCATGGCCGTGGCATTCATGGCGAACTCGCAGCACCTGTTTTCGCGCACCGACGTCCTCGAGCAGGCCGGTGTCGAAGGGATCCCGGCAACTGTTGAAGAAGTCGTTGCAGCGGCCGAGAAAATCCGCGCCGCAGGCATCATGGAACATCCGATCGTGATGAACATGAAGGTTGGCTGGAACGTCGGCGAAATCTTCAACCTGTTCTTCTTCGCCAACGGCGGTGAGCTGTTCAAGCCGGGTTCGGCCGAGCCGAACGTCAACTCGCCCGAAGGCATTGCCGCTCTGGGGACGATCAAGTCGCTGCTCGAGTACGCACACCCGGATCACCTGAGCCATGCCTCGAACGAGACCCAGGGCCTGTGGGAAGCCGGCAAGGCGGCCATGGCGATCATGTGGGGGTCGCGCGGTGGTGCGGTTCTTGACGACGAAGGTTCGAGCGACGAAGTCACGTCAAACACCGTCTTGTCTGCAGCACCGACGGCAGGCGGCGGATCGACGCCGGCCGCGACCCTGTGGTGGGATGGCGTGACCGTCGCCAAGAACATTCCGGATGAAGACGCGGAAGCCACCTTCGCGGCTCTGGTCAGCGGCCTGACCTCTGACCTGATGGAAGAGCACAACGACAAAGCCATCTGGCTGATCGAGGGCTTCCGGCCCGGCCCGGCAGCAGCAGGTGTTTCGGCAACTGCAGCGGCTGGCGCCAAGCCATATCCGATGATCCCGTTCATCAACCTGATGCACAACGCGCTGGGTTCCGAACTGGTGGATTTCTACAAGGGTGACGAGAGCGCGGAAGACGCTCTGGCTGACGTTGAAGCGGCTTACCGGACCGCTGCGAAGGAAGCAGGCTTCCTGCAGTAGCCTCTCCGCTGAAGGGGGCCCTCGGAGGCCCTCTTCAACCCATTGGATTTCACGACGGGGCACATGCGATGAAACACCGTACGTTCTTTTGGTTCATCTTGCCGACACTCTCGGCGATGGTGCTCTTTATCGCCCTGCCCATCGTCTCGGTCTTCATCCAGTCGCTGTTTGTGCAGCACGAGCAGGTCCTGGTCGTCTCGGAAAGCTGCGGCCCCTTCGGCTGTGTCGAGGAAACCCAGGTCGATACGGAAGCGACTGCCCAGCTGCGCGAAGAACAGCCACTTGGCCGATTCAACGGCCTGGCCACCTATTTTGACCGCTCCCACCTGGCGTCCGCAGAGATCGCCGAGGTCTGGCGCACATCAACCGGACTGTCATCCTTCATTGATGGCATAATGGACCTGAAATTCTACAAGGCCCTGGTCTTTACGCTGACCTACACCTTTGTCGTGACGCCGCTGGTCCTGATTTTCGGACTGGCCGTTGCCGTCGGCGTAAACAACCTGCCCAAGGCGTTCCGTGGCGTCGCGATTTTCATCTCGCTATTGCCTTTCCTTGTCGCGACGATCGTCGGCTCGATGATCCTTTCCTGGATGGTTGATGGTGAAGGCATCATCGGCGCAACGCTTCAGAACATCTTCAACGACCCGTCTCTCAGCATCAAGGCCTCGACGCCGCTCATGTGGATCATGCTGATGGTCTACGGGGTCTGGCACACCCTGCCTTTCGCGTTCATCACGTTTTACGCCGGGCTGCAAACGGTGCCCCAGGACACGTTGGAGGCTGCCCGTGTGGACGGAGCCAACAAGTGGCAGACGATGATCAGCGTCGTGGTTCCACACCTGATGCCGCTCGTGTCCTTCGTCACGCTGATGCTTCTGATGGACAATTTCCGGGTGTTCGAACCGCTGGTCAGTTTCCAGGCGGAGGCTCACGCCCAGTCACTGAGCACATTCATCGTCAGCGACCTTCGTGAAGCCGGCAACCCGCTCTACGCCTCCGCCAGCGCGACCTCGATGCTGACAATCCTCGGCGTCGTGATCCTGCTGGCACCGGTGCTGATCCGCACCTGGCGCGATTTCAACGCCAAGGCACATTGAGGAGACGACAATCATGGCGACGAAGGCAGAATCCCGTCTCACAACGCTAAGAGTTGTTTCCTATGCGCTCGTGATCACCTGGCTGATCATCGCGGCCTTTCCCTTCCTTTGGACGGTATGGGGCAGCTTCAAGGTGCAGGGCGACTTCTTCTCGAAAGCGGACTGGACCAACGCCATCTACGGCATCTTGACGACCCGTGAAACCGGTGGCGCCTTTACGCTCAACGGATATTTCGGCGCGTGGATCCAGGAGGAGTTCTGGAGAAACGTATTCAACACCTTGGTCATCGTTTTCTTCACCGTCTGCATTTCGCTCACCTTCGGAACGCTCGGCGGGTACGCGCTGGCCCGCTCCGGCTTCCGCTATGCATTCTGGGTCCTGATGGCAGCTCTCGCGTTTCGCGCAATGCCGCACATCACGCTGGTTTCGGGTTACATGCTGCCGTTCTTCGAGTGGAACATCTGGGGACTGAAGGCGACAACCGTCATCGTGCTTGTTGCGATCAACCAGCCCTTCACGCTCTGGATGCTGCACTCGTTCTTCCTGAACATCCCGAAAGACATGGACGAAAGCGCCATGGTCGACGGCTGCACCCGGTTCCAGGCTTTCTGGAACGTCATCGTGCCGGTCATGTGGCCAGGGGTGATTACCACGGGCCTCTTCAGCTTCCTGCTTGCCTACAATGACTATGCCGTCACCTCGATGCTGCTGAGCAAACCGAACGAGACGATGGTCCCGGCGGTCGCCAGCTTCCTCGGTTCGGTTCAGGTGCAGGGCAACATCATGTTCGCGGTGGCAGCCGTTGTCTCGGCCACGGCACCGCTCTTCGTGCTGATCCTGTTCTTCCAGCGGCAGATCGTAAGCGGGCTGACGGCGGGCGCGGTCAAGGGTTGAACCCGCCTGCTGACAACGCGCGGCGCAGTCCGCGACCCGGGCTCCTGGGAGAACAGGTTCCATGACCAGCATTCACGAGCTGAATCGCGCTGCCCTCGACCCGCTGCGCGCCGCCCAGCATGACTGGGTCGAGGCGACATTGCGCCGAGCGCTCGGCGAGGTCCTTGCCCCCGAAGCGGCGTGTCACCTTGCTCACCCGTTCGGGGACATGACGGGGCCGGAGGAGCTTCATGACCGGGCCCTGTCATTGCTCAAGTCCGCATGGCCCGACGTCGAGAGGCGTGACTGGATCGTGATGGCGGGCAACGACGATCACGGGCAAGACTGGGTTGGCTGCGGCGGCCATTTCATGGGCACGTTCGTGGCGCCGTTTCTCGACATCCCGCCGACGGGCCACCTGGCGCACATGCGATTTCACGAATTCTACCGGTTCGAGTCCGGCCGGGTCGTCGAATGCCAAGCGCTTTGGGATGTCCCTGAAGTCATGATGCAAGCGAGTGCATGGCCGATGGCACCATCCCTCGGTCGCGAATTCTGCATTCCCGGCCCGTCATCAGGCGACGGACTGTGCCGCCCGCCGAGAGACGACGTGACGAGCAGGGCCAGCAAGGAAATCGTCGTGGACATGCTGCGGCACATGAAGCGCCACCCATCACAGGGTGGCCCCGAGGTCATGGAGATGCCACGCTTCTGGGACGCGCGCATGAACTGGTACGGTCCTGCAGGAATAGGCACGGGCCGGGGAATCGGTGGATTCCGCAACTGGCACCAGATCCCGTTCCTGAACGCCATGCCCGACCGGGGTTCCAAGGCGGATCAGGTCACGTACCATTTCTTCGGCGACAACAACTACTGCGCCGTGACCGGATGGCCCAACATGATCCAGACCCTGTCGCATGGCGGTTGGCTGGGCATCGCGCCATCGGGCAAGGAGATCACCATGCGCTCGCTGGACTTCTGGCGCATCGAGAACGGAAGGATCCGCGAGAACTGGGTGATGGTGGACATCCTCGACGCCTTCCGGCAGCTGGGCGTCGACGTGCTTGCCAGGCTCCGGGAGTTCAACAAGGCTCGCAATCTTGGCCGAATCAATTCAGGCGGCGGGCATCCGTAGGGCTGACGCGAGCCGGCGGTCCGCAAGCAAGAGCCGTTGCATGCGACCGAACTGCCTCCTTCGGAGAGTCATTCACGCAGTTCGAAGCACCTGTCTGCGGCGCCCGTTCAGCGACATCGTCCAAGACACTTCATGACAACCAGAACCGATGCAGATGTCGCGAATCCAGGCGATTCGGGCTGCTCAGGTGCCGCCATCTCCCGACCGCGCCATCGGCAGGCTTCCATCAACCGCCTTGCCGGAAAGCCAGTCATGCAGCTTTGACCATCTCCGCCGTACCGAGGCGTTCCTGACGGCCATTGCGACCGCCTTCCTCTGTCCAACAAGGACGACGAGCCTCTTTCCGCGCGTGACACCGGTATAGATCAGGTTGCGCTGCAGCATCACATAATGCTGCATCATAACCGGAATGACGACGGCCGGGTATTCCGATCCTTGGCTCTTGTGAATCGTTGCCGCGTAGGCCGGTACCAGAGCATCGAGTTCCCCGAATCCGATCTCGACGGACCGGCCATCGAATTCCACGGCTATCTCGCTCTCGTCCAGATCGACGGAAGTGATCATTCCAATGTCGCCGTTGAAAATGTCCTTGTCGTAGTCGTTCGCGATCTGCATGACCTTGTCGCCTATCCCGAAGGTCCTGCCAAAGCGCTCGACCTTGAGTTCTCCGGGCGGATTCAGGACGGACTGCAACTCGATGTTCAGCGAGTTCGCGCCCACGCCGCCCCGGTTCATGGGGCAAAGCACCTGGATGTCCCTGATCGGATCCATGCCGAACCGCTTCGGGATTCGGTTCTTTACGAGCTCGGTGATGCGAAGGACAGCCTGTTCCGGACTCTCGGCGGGCACGAAATGGAAATCTGCATCGCCGTCCACCGTGGAAAGGTCGGGCACGCGCCCGTCGTTGATCCTGTGGGCGCTCGTGACGATCTTGCTTTGCGCCGCCTGTCGAAACACTTCCGTTAGCCGCACAACCGGGACGGCCCCGGAATTGATGAAGTCGGCCAGCACTTGGCCGGGTCCGACGGAGGGCAACTGGTCGATGTCACCCACGACATGAAGGGCTGCCGTGCTCGGCAGCGCCCTGAGCAACGACTGCATCAGGGGAACGTCGACCATCGAGGCCTCGTCCACGACGAGCAGGTCGCAGTCAAGCAGGTTGTCCTCGTTTCGCTTGAATCCGAACTTGACGGGATCGAATTCCAGGGTCCGGTGAATCGTCTTTGCTTCCATCCCCGTGGCCTCGGTCATGCGCTTGGCGGCGCGTCCCGTCGGCGCGCACAGCATCAGCTTCGTCCTCTTCGCCGCCAGAATGCGAAGGATGGAGTTCACGATGGTCGTCTTGCCGACACCGGGACCGCCGGTGATGATCAGCATCTTGGATGTCAGCGCGAGCCGGATAGCCTCGACCTGGCTGGACGCAAGTGCCAGCCCCGTCCTCCCCTCGATCCATGGCAAGGCCCGGTCCGCATCGATTGGAGGCCATGGCAGGGCACCCGAAATGATCCGGCGCACGCGGCTCGCGATGGCGCGTTCCGCCTGGTAGAGGCCCGCCAGAAAGATGCAGTCCGTGTCACCGACCGTGTCGGCCGTGACGTTGCCTTCACCGAGTTCCAGTGCCATCGCCGTCTCGACAAGGGGACCGGGCACGTCCAGCAACTCCTCTGCCAAGGAATGCAGTTCGCCCTTGGGCAGGCCGCAGTGTCCGTTGCCCATTGCTTCGCTCAACGCGAAGGTGATTCCTGCGCGCACCCGGATCATGGCGGTCTTGTCGACGCCAATCCTCTCTGCGATGGTGTCCGCCGTGCGGAACCCGATGCCACGGATGTCTTTCGCCAGCCGATAGGGATTCTCGGTCAGCACCTGAACGGCGTCAGCACCGTAGGTCTTGTAGATTCTGACGGCCCGCGCGGTTCCGACGCCGTTCTGGTGGAGGAAGACCATGATTTCCCTGACGATCTTTTGGTCCGACCAGCTTGCCGTGATCTTTTCCGCACGAATGGGGCCGATCCCTTCCACCTCTCGCAAGCGCTCGGGATTTGCCTCGATGATGTCAAAGACGTCCTTGCCGAAGTGCCCGACCAGCCGTTCTGCATAGACGGACCCGATCCCCCGGATCATGCCGGAGCCAAGATACTTCTGGATGCCTTCGAGCGTTGTCGGCGCAGATGCCTTCAGGAAGCGCGCCTTGAACTGAAGACCGTAGTTCCGGTTGTTGTTCCAGGAACCCGACGCGGTGACCCATTCACCGGCAGAAATCATCGCCGCATTGCCAACGACGGTGACGGCGTCGCGGTGGCCGCGCGCCTTTATGCGCAAAACGCAGAATCCGCTCTCGGAGGAATGGAATGCGACACGTTCGACGAGCCCGGAAAGAACCTCCGCTTGCGCAGTGTCAGCCATCAGATGACCACTTCGGGCAATCTCTGGTACGGCCACATCGACGCTTCATGCGCGTCGCCTGGCCGCTGCTAAGGACATCTCCGGAATTGGCAACAAACGCAATTGCACGCATGTGGTTGAGGATAGCCTTAACGCCTTCTGGTCCATTCTCGAATATTCGGCCAATGCCGGATGCCGTTCAACTCTCCCGAAGTCTTCGCTTCGTTTTCCGACCCAAGCTGTCTTGCGAACTAGCCCGTTTTGCCAGCCGAATCCAGTTGGCACGCGCACGGAAGCCGTCCCAAGCAGGTTCCCGGAAGATTGCACGGCCGTCCTGACCGAACAGGCGTGGCTGATGGCAAGCTGCTCCGGTGTCCCGGAAATGCGCATCCTTGGCGCTCGGGATCGTCCGGGCCGAGACCGATGGGCGTGAAACGGCGTGAAACACATCCAATTGGAGCGGCCATCACGATCAGCCAACGCATGCCAACCGGGAGCGATATCAACGGGAATTCGCGCTTGCCGCACGTTGACCGCTCCGATAGACCCGAGGGCGGAGACGTGGCCGAGTGGTCGAAGGCGCTCCCCTGCTAAGGGAGTAGACGGGGAACCGTCTCGAGGGTTCGAATCCCTTCGTCTCCGCCA
>VYCX01000337.1:9390-9811 GCA_009843725.1 Boseongicola sp. SB0675_bin_26 | reverse complement strand
GTATGAAGGAAGAACAGAACGGGAATAACCTACCCCATATCAGAAACGCACCCGCAACAACCGCGGCATAGACGCGCTCCACCGCAGACTTGATCGAGATTATCTCCAGAAGCTGCCGATAGGACTGCACCTGACGCGCCATGATCCGGTTATACGCCGTGGAAAACTCCGGATTGGCAAAGCCAGCAAGGACCGCCGATCCAGGAATCCTTGCGATGTCACCCGAGGCCACAACCGTAGCGTCACAATGATATCGATCTGCGAACACAGAGGCTTCGGCGAATGACCCGCCAGGCGACACTGCGTGGATCGCAACCAGTTCGCCGCCTGGCCCAACGCGCTCCATTCGGACTTCTGCGCCAAGCGAAACAAACATCCCGGCCGTCGGTTCGCCCTCACGGAACAGAATCTCGCCTTCTTT
>VYCX01000337.1:4890-9380 GCA_009843725.1 Boseongicola sp. SB0675_bin_26 | reverse complement strand
AAGTCTTAGGTCGGCAGCATTAGGACAGGACCCGGCACCAACTCTACTCGCTCCTATCCAAGACTTTGGGCGAGCGGTAGTCGTAAGGCCCGGATCAGGAGAGCCTCATGTATCGATACATCGCACTCGCCGCGCAGGTCTTCATCAGTCCTGTCCAGGCACAGCATGCTTACGATTCCACTGTGCCGACCGAAGCGGGTCAGTCAGCCTTCGCCGCGTTGGCCGAGATCGTCGAGATACTTCGCCAGGATCCTCACACCAACTGGCAGCGGGTGAATGTCCCGGCGTTGCAACTGCATCTCGTCGATATGGAGATCTTGGCAACGGAGGCGAAGGCACGGTCCTACGTCGTCGATGGTTCCGTGCGGTTTGAGGTCACCGGCGGTCCACGCGTTGTCGAAGCCCTGCACCGGATGGTGCCCGCTCACGCGCCTCTCCTTGACGCAGAAACGGGTTGGGCCACGGAAGTCACGGCAGGAGAGCAAGGTGTGACCGTCATCGTTCGAGGGGAAACGGAAATCATTTCGGCCTTGGGATTCCATGGCCTGATGACCATCGGAGCCCACCACCAAGAACATCATCTGGGCATAGCGACTGGTCTGTTGGTTCATCACTGACCGGCTTCTCAGAACTGTTCGTATCCTGCTCTCAAGGAGGTTGAGGCTCCACCCCCGATTTGGCCACCATCCGGTTCCAAAGTGAGTTTCCCAAAGCGAATCATCTGTCCCGATATCACGCCCACATGCTTTCGGAGGAAACAGATTGAAGACATGTCACGCCAGGCCTCCCCGACGACCCCGTTGAGACGCAGAGGTTCTGCTCCCGGACCCGTGGATGGTCCATGCGCGTTCGGCTCGTCCGGAAGCAGGCCATGTTCCTCTCCGCCTCCTGACAGCAGTCCGCATGTCTTGCGAGCTCCTCGATGACGAGGTCGCGACACCCTTGGTCCAGATGGTCGCGCCGGACCTTTGCCCACTGTGCCGCAAGATCGCTCCCGGGCCCGTTAAGGGCATTGGCGACGTCGAGGACGTGTTGCCAGGCATGGAAGATGTCGACGATCTGGATCGCGTCCGGGACATGCTCGTCGGCGAAGTTCCAGATCCAGGGCGGCCCGTCCCCGAGGACGGCCCGGCGCTTGATGCCGAAGAGCCCGCCTCGCCCGGCCTCGCGCAACACCCGCCCGACGAAGGGAACAGGCTCCCTATCCGTGTCGTGGGCAGCGATTGATTCGGTGGCGGCGTCGTGGCTTACGGAACCAGCGTCGCGGACCGGCCGACCCTCCTCGTCGCGGGTTTCCGCTGACCAGACGGTGGAGCGCTTGGCGTCTCACGTCCTACCCGAACCGTCGGCCTGCTTGCCGGCCTGGCTCTCGGTCTCCTCCTTGCGCACCGGGGTTCCGGTGCCGTCCAGCCCCAGGCAGAGGGTGCCGATCCCGGCTGGCTCGGGCTCTATGAGCTCTTCGATGTCTGCCATGTGGACTGTCCTGCTCCGAGATTACGGGACAAAGATCGCGCCCGGTCATCTTGTCCAACGAACTGTTGCAAGACAAACGTGCAAGACCCTGCGTCTTCGTGATTCTCAAGAAATCCGAACAAGATTGCCGTGCACCCGATCGGCTAAGGCGCTTGGACCGGCATTGCGTCGGCCACTATCCTTGGAGAGCAAGAATCGGCTCAGACTGCGGCCAGGGAGAGTCCAGCAAGTTCTCGGTGATGCATGAGTGCGTCTGCGGCGTCGGTTGAGAGGAACCAAAATGAGAATCATGTGCCTCAATGGCTGGGGCGGAAGGCTATGCGAGCACTTGCTGCCTTATGTGTCCGAAGAGGCGCCGGATGTTCTTTGCCTTCAAGAAGTCGTCCACAGTCCAGCGTCTTGCAACGACTGGTTGACCTATCGCGACGGCGATCACGTTCTGCCTCAAAGGGCAAATTTCTTCCGAGACGTATGTCAGATCCTTCCTGATCACGTCGCGACCTTTTGTCCGGCGGCCCAAGGAGTGCTTTGGGCCCAAGACACATCCATTCCGTCACAGTGGGGGTTGGCGACATTCGTCCACAAGTCTCATCCTGTAATCGGACAAGCGCAGCGCTTCGTTCACAAGGACTATTCGCCTTCAGGTTTCGGAGATCACCCCAGGTCGCGGAGTGCACACGCTGTTCGCGTCTTCGACTACGTTCGCGAAAGGTCTGTCTGCATCACCCACATGCATGGTTTGCGGGACCTCGCCGGAAAAATGGACACGCCAGAACGCGCTGCCCAAGCTCATCGGTTGCTTGATCTGGCACGTTCGATTTCGAAACCCGAAGATCTTTCGATCATCTGCGGGGACTTCAACGTGGAACCGGACAGCGAAACGATTGGCATCCTAACCGATGCTGGAATGACTGAGCTTGTGACCAGCAGAGGATTCACAGGCACAAGGAGCTCTTACTACCAAAAGCCCAGCAAGTTCGCGGACTACTTGTTGATAAACCGATGTGATGCAGTGCTGAGCTTCGATGTCATCGCGGATCCGGAAGTGTCGGACCACTGTCCCCTTGTGCTGCACATTTGAGCGTACAGAGTCGACGATGCGAATCCCCGCTACGAAGCTCGCGCACGTCTTGTCGTAGCGCGTTGCCGCCGCCCGGCTCTCTTTGATTCTCAAGAGGAAAGTCTCGATCTGGTGCGGCTCTCACTCCGGCGCTGGTGGCGGCGTTCATAGGCGCGACAGCGGTGGTCGTGAAGCAGTTCTTCTGAAGACGGGAGACGAATTGCACAAGGCCCATCGAAATCTGGGCCTCAGCGCGAACGAAGCCGCGCGGCCCTTCGAGTTGTCCAGCGGTCGAGCTGCCCGACGCTGGTGAAGCTGTGAAAGAGGCGTCCCGGTGTCGGTCACAACTCTCACGCGCGCCTTGATCGGGCGCTCGTCGCTGCGACGCCTTGTCGACCGGAAGATGACGAAGAACTCCATGGCCAATGCCATCAACGCGACTTGGATGAGGCTGAAACGCTGATCTGCGTACTCGCAGGCAATTCGCCCTAACATCCTGGCACCACTGAATTGACTTTGGTGAAGTCACCTTCGCGAATCTTGCACTGGTGGAGTCGGGAAGACGCGCAAGGCCCAGACGTATTGGTCGGAGTGGCGAGATTCGAACTCACGACCCCTGCCTCCCGAAGACAGTGCTCTACCAGGCTGAGCTACACTCCGACAACGGGCGGAACTACTCCGCATTGCGAGACTTTGCAAGTGCCTCATGACCGGGCGCCACACGCTCGGCCCGCGCCCGGAGCATGGCGCCGATGTTCGGAGACGAGGCCGCACCGGTCCGGGTCCGGGTGCGCAGAACCGGCGTGTTTTCCGAGCCGCCGCCCAGGCTTTCCCGAATCAGGACATAGATCCCGGAAGCGATGATCACGGCCGCGCCCAGTCCCGTCATGAAGTCGGGCACCTCAGCGAAGAACAGCATGCCCAGACCCGCACCCCAAATGATCTGCGAATACTGAACCGGCGCAACCGTCGCTGCATCGCCGTGCTTGTAGGCGGAAATTATGCATAGCCCGCCACCGTACCCTAGAATCGCAACCAGGGCGAAAAGCCCCATGTGCTCGACCGGAACGGGGCGATAGACGAAGGGCAGGATCGCGCCCATCAGCACGACATTCGTCATCATCGGATAAAGCATGAGCACGGCGGCACGCTCCTCGCGCCCGACTTTCCGAGTGATGACGGAAACCAGAGCACTTCCGGCCGCCGCCGTGAGTGCAGCGACGTGTCCGGCTGTCAACGGCTCAACGCCAGGGCGCAGGACAATCAGGACGCCTGCAAGACCGATCAGGACGGCTGCCCAACGATGCACACCGACCCGTTCACCCAACATCGGAATGGACATGATCGTGATCAGAAACGGAGCGGCAAAGATGAACGCGTAAACCTGGGCGATCGGAAGGGCCGAAAACGCAAAGATCGCGGAAGCGGCGGTCACTACGGCCGCAGCCGTGCGCACCGCCACCCAACGCGGATTGCGCGGCCTGAGCGTACCCACTTCCCTGTCGCGCAAAAGCATGAGAGTTGCAAAAGGGAAGCTGAGCAAGACACTGAAGAACAGGATCTGGAACGGCGCGTAGCCGCCGCCGAGGAACTTGATCACGGCGTCGTGGGTCGAAAAGGCGGCAAAGCCCAGGATTGCGAAAAGGACTCCGCGGAGGCCGGTCTGCCGGGACTCGCTCAAAGGCCAGCACCCAGCTTGGCGACGACCGCATCTCCCATCTCGGTGGTGGACACCGGCGATCCCCCCTCGGGGCCCATGAGGTCGGGCGTGCGGAGACCATCGGCCAGAATGGCCTCGACCGCCCGTTCAAGGCGGGTCGCCTCGTCGCCCTTGTCAAAGCTGTAGCGGAGCGCCATCGCGAAGCTCAGGATGCAGGCAACGGGATTGGCCTTGCCCTGCCCCGCAATGTCCGGGGCGGAACCGTGCACCGGTTCGTAGAGCGCCTTGGGGCGGCCG
>VYCX01000337.1:0-4790 GCA_009843725.1 Boseongicola sp. SB0675_bin_26 | reverse complement strand
TGCGTGTTGATGCCGACGCGCTCGTTGCCTTCCTTCACGATGCCGCGCGGTTCGCCGAAATAGACGCCTGCCGTCAGTTCACGCACAATCATTATGTCAAGGCCGCCAACGACATCCGCCTTCAGGGAGGAGAACTCCGCCAACGCGTCAAAGCACTGCGCAGGGCGCAGATTGGCATAAAGGTCCATCTCCTTGCGCAGCCTCAGGAGACCCCGCTCGGGCTTTAGCTGAAAGTCAAGCTCATCGTACCTTGGGCCGCCCACCGCTCCGAGAAGCACGGCGTCGGCCTCCTGCGCCCTCTCCATGGTGGCATCCGCAAGGGGCACGCCGTGCGCGTCGTAGGCAACGCCACCCACCAGGTCTTCGCTCACATCAAAGGTCAGGTCGCGATTTGCTCCGAACCAGTCTATGACCTTGCGGACCTCCGCCATGACTTCGGGACCGATGCCATCGCCGGGAAGAATGAGAATCGATGGGTTGCTCATCGCGATGCCCTCCTGGAACTGGATTCGTGCCGCCTAGCGCGGCGCAAATCCGGCGTCAACAAGCGCCGCCTGCAATCAAGCGTAGGACGGGGCGGGGCCAGCGACAATGTCATCCGCGCAGTCAGGGGCCGTGCGTTTCAGGGCGAAATGCGTCGCACGGCAGTTTCTGCCACGCGAACATTCATCACCACTGCGGTGACGACTGGGACGATTGCGCCTGCGCCACAGGCAATTTGGCAGTCCGAGGCCTCCGCCAATCCGCTCTGGCCCTTGGCATCTTCGCATCAAGTCGAGAGGCCAAGCTCACCAGTCGATCGAACGCCTGTCCCTGAAGAAACCGCCGGTTGGGCCGTTTTCGTCCAGCGTTGCCAGCCAGATTGCCGTTTCCGCGCCTTCCTCCGGTGACCGGCTTGCTCCCGAACCGCCCATGCGCGTGCGGACCCATCCTGGACACATCGCGTTCACCTTTACCGCATTCGGCAGTGTCCGTGCCGCGGAAACGGTCAATGCGTTGAGCGCGGCCTTGGCAACACCGTACGCGCCCGGCCCTTCTACGCCTCGCGAGAATGCCCCCCATCCCGAAGAGACGTTGACGACGCGACCATAGCGTTGCGAGACCATGTGCGGGATCAGGTGATGCATCAGAAGGAACGGGCCTCGAAGCATGACATTCATGCAGTCCGTGAAGTCGTCCGGATCGTCCAGAACGCCGCCAGAGCCCAGGACGCCCGCGTTGTTGACGAGTATGTCGACAGGTCCCACGTCCTTGACGGCGCGGAAAATGCTGTCCGGACTCGCCACGTCCAGCTGAACCGGGACCAAGCCGGTCCGTTCCGCCGCGTTTCTGCCTGCATCCGGATCGCGGGAACCGAGCAGGACCTCGCATCCCTTGGCGGACAGTCCCTCGGCGATGGCAAGGCCAATGCCGCGATTGGCCCCGGTTACAAGTGCACGTTTCATGGCCACGTCTCAATTTGCGTACTGGAGCGACATTCGGATGATCTTGCCGGCATCATCCCACCAATACGTGTAGTGAACGACCCAGTTCAGCCAGTTCACTTCGGTCTTCGCGTATCCGGTCCCCTGCTCCAGAATCCTGCGATGCCTGAAGGTCTCGCCGCTGGGAATGACCTCACGAAGCGCCCAGGCACGAATTGCGTCCTTACCCGCGAAGGTGCGGGAAACGTCAACCATTTCAGCGGCGGTCGTGAAACAGGACATGTAGGCCTCGATGTCCTTGGCGTTGGCGCTGTCCTGATAGCAGGAAACCGGCTCGGGCAGATCCTCTGCGAGTGCGGGATGGGACAATGCGGCGAGTGTCAGCAGGACTTGCCCGGACATCAGGCTGGCTCTCAGCCATTTCCTGACTCTGCCCCGTCGCCACGCGTTCCGCTGCGGGAATCGGCGAATCCTGATCATGTCGGGTCTCGCGCCAACATCCGCGTTCAGGTGCGCGCGGTTCAAAGCCATGGTCGCCGTTCAGCAGCCTTCGCCTCATACGCATCTATCGACATCGCGGCGGTCTCGACCGTCAGGCCGATGTCGTCAAGGCCGTTCAGCAGGCAGTGCTTCCTGAACGGATCGATCTCGAAACCGAACGTCTCCCCGTCCGAACCGGTGATTGTCTGCTCTTCGAGATCAACCGTCATCCGGGCATTGGAGCCCCGTTCGGCATCCTCCATGAGGGCGTCCACCTGCTCCTTCGGAAGCTTGATGGGCAAGATGCCGTTCTTGAAGCAGTTGTTGTAGAAGATGTCCGCGAAGCTTGTCGATATCACGCAGCGAATGCCGAAATCGAGAAGCGCCCAGGGCGCATGCTCCCGGCTGGAGCCGCAGCCAAAGTTGTCGCCAGCAACCAGGATCCGGGCTTCGCGATAGGCCGGCCGGTTCAGCACGAAGTCCTCGATCTCGTTCCCGTCGCGGTCGAACCGCATCTCGTCAAAGAGGTTTGCCCCGAGCCCCGTCCGCTTGATCGTCTTCAGGAACTGCTTCGGAATGATCATGTCCGTGTCGATGTTGACCAGCGGCATTGGTGCGGCAACGCCGGAAAGCCTGGTGAATTTCTCCATCGATCCATCCCTTGCAGAGGCCGCGCCTTTCTGCCCCAGCGCTGCAGTTGGTGCAAGCATGCCCCCAGCCCTGGCCGCCGAAAGGAAAGGCCGAGGCAGAGGCCGAAACGACTACATCAGGTCGCGCACGTCCGTCAGGCGACCGGTGACCGCCGCGGCCGCGGCCATGGCAGGGCTCATGAGGTGCGTCCGGCCCTTGTAGCCCTGCCGCCCCTCGAAGTTCCGGTTGGACGTCGATGCGCACCGTTCGCCTGGACTGAGCTGGTCGGGATTCATTCCAAGGCACATCGAGCATCCGGCCATTCGCCATTCAAAGCCGGCTTCCTGCAGCCTTTGCGCAATGCCCTCTTCCTCGGCCTGAAGCCGCACCAAGCCGGAGCCCGGCACGATCATGGCGCGCAGGCCGTCCCTCACCTTGCGACCTTCCATGATCTTCGCCACCTCTCGCAGATCCTCGATCCTGCCGTTGGTGCAGGATCCGATGAACACCGTATCGATCTCGATCTCGTTCAGCTTCTGTCCGGGCGTCAGGCCCATGTAGGCAAGCGACCGCCGCGCGGCCTCGATCTTGCCTCCCTCGAAGGTCTCGGGATCCGGCACTTCGTCCGTGATCGGGAGCACGTCTTCCGGAGACGTGCCCCAGGTGACAACGGGCGGAATCTCCGCCGCGTCCATCCTGACCACTTGATCATAGTGCGCACCCTCGTCGGACTGAAGGGTGTTCCAGCAGGTCACGGCCAGTTCCCACTGCCCGCCCTTCGGCGCGTTGGGGCGGCCCTTCACGTATTCGATCGTCTTGGCGTCGGGCGCGACAAGCCCCGCGCGCGCACCGCCCTCGATGGCCATGTTGCAGACCGTCATGCGACCTTCCATGGTCAGGTTCCGGATTGCGCTGCCCGCATATTCGATGACATGGCCCGTTCCGCCGGCGGTTCCGGTCTTGCCAATGATCGAAAGCGTGATGTCCTTGGCTGTCACGCCCGGGGCAAGGTCGCCGTCAACCTCGACCAGCATGTTCTTCGACTTCTTCTGGATCAGTGTCTGGGTCGCGAGCACATGTTCGACCTCCGACGTGCCGATCCCATGGGCCAGCGCGCCGAAGGCTCCATGTGTTGCCGTGTGGCTGTCCCCGCACACGATCGTCATGCCGGGCTGGGTCCAGCCCTGCTCCGGTCCGATGATGTGAACGATTCCCTGCCGGTCGTCGTCGATGTCGTAGAGCTCGATGCCGAACTCCTTCGCGTTCTGACGCAGGGCTTCGACCTGGATCCGTGACTGCTCGTCCTTGATTCCCTCGAGTCGGGTCGGATCCGTTGGCACGTTGTGGTCCGGAACAGCCACCGTCTTCTCTGGCGCCCGGACCTTGCGGCCCGCGAGTCGAAGCCCTTCGAAGGCCTGCGGGCTCGTCACCTCGTGAACAAGGTGGCGATCAATGTACAGACGGCACGTGCCGTCCTCGGCTTCATGGGCAACATGGTCGTCCCAGATCTTGTCGTAGAGCGTGCGTGGAGCGGTCATGGTCATTCATCTCTGAAAGGATGGAGTGTCGGTGCGTTCTTGGGCGCGTCTGGTCTATGCCCGGCCGTTCGGGAGCACGTGGCGCAGCGCTTCCGCAACTCGTTGCGGACGCCGGTTCCGGATGTCCATGTCAGCCAGGCGCATGATGGCGCAAGTTACATCGCCTTCAGGCCGGGAACAAGTTTTGGCAGCGCCCGCGGAAGCGCTCGCGATTCCACGCGCACCGGGATCTTCCTGCCGACGGATTCGGCGGTCGCAGTCTCGCATGACGCCTCCGTGACGGCAGTTCAGCGAATCATGCCCCGCCGAACTCGCAAAGCGTGTGGATTTCCATGCCGAGCGCTTCCAGCCTGGAGCGCCCGCCCAGGTCGGGCAAGTCGATTATGAAACTGCATCCGACAATGTCGCCACCCACGCGTTCGATGAGCCTGATGCCGGCCTCGGCCGTCCCTCCCGTCGCGAGCAGGTCGTCGACCAGGAGCACCTTGTCGCCTGCGTCTATGGCGTCGTCATGGACTTCCATGACCCCCTCGCCGTACTCCAGCTTGTAGTCCTGGCTGAGCGTGGCGCCCGGCAGCTTGCCCTGCTTTCGCACCGGCACGAACCCGACCGACAGTTGATGCGCGATCGCGCCCCCGATGATGAACCCGCGCGCCTCGAGCGCCACGACCTTGTCGATTTCCTGGTCGGCAAAGGGATGCAGCAACTGGTCGACGCA
>VYCX01000171.1:6851-9843 GCA_009843725.1 Boseongicola sp. SB0675_bin_26 | reverse complement strand
ATGCATGCCCGGCGTCAAGCAGAATCAAACGAAATCAAGCGTGGGAAAGCCCTGCTTTTAGACCTATCACGAATTGTCCAGTAGAAATGTCACCATTTGATCACTAGGATGACTTCCAACTGTTCATTACATTTGCTTTCATGTGCAGAATTGGACGTGTTTCCTGTGTCTGTTCCTTCGTCGACGCAGTGCTAAGCCACGCTCTCACCATGTCCCTGCACCGGAAGATCCCGCGATTTCTCGAGACCATGCGTCACCAGGAACGCGTAGGTCGCAAATGAGGCATGCGGCGGATCCGCGCCTAGGGTTCTTGATTGAAGTAGTCGATGACTACGGTGATCACCTGGTCAACGTACTGGTCCTTCTCATGGAGATCGACGTGGGTTGCGCCTTTGATCGCCACGCGTTTCATGGGCCCGCGCTTTGACCAGTGGAACATCCGCGAAAAGATGCGCGTGGTGGCCTTGGTGCCTTGGATCGTGACGGTCGGCGTGCGCAAAAATTTCGGGGATTCTTATGAGCCGTCCTTTGTCAAGCCCTCTTCAGTTGCCGCTTCGAGACCGCGCTGCGTCCATCGATGGCGGATGCTCGGCAGCTTCCTTTCCCGACAGCTTCGTGAAGCACCGAAGGCTCTCGGGGCGGGACGTCCCATTGTGTGGATATGTTCCTGTCGAAAAATGGGCTGGATCCCAAATTTTGACGTTCAAGCATGTGGAGCATCCAGCACTCTGGGCTTGCTGGCCGCTGGGGCTGATTTTGCCGGCAGTTGCACCACCGCCATTGATGCTTGCGCCGACTTGGGCCAGAAAGATTCCGCGAGGTGCGCATGAGAATCGCGGGTAGTGTATAACTTTGACATCTTGACGATGTTTGGCAGGATGAATCCATGTTCCTGACGATGAAATACCGGCTGTCGCCTTCAAGGGCAAAGCGTCGAAGGTTGACAAAACTCGTCGATGACCAGCGGTTACTCTACAACGCCGCGCTCGAAGAGCGCATTGACTGTTACCGGAAGACCGGCAAGAGCCTGTCATACTTCGACCAATGCAAGTCGCTGACCGAATGCCGGCGCGAAGTCCCGGAAATGCGGGAATTTCCGGCACACCTTCAGCGGGGAACGCTGAAGCGGCTCGACAACGCTTTCAAGAGCTTCTACCGCCGCGTGAAGGCGCGAGGCGCAAAGGCGGGCTTCCCGCGCTTCAAGGGGCACGGATGGTTCGACACCCTGGAGTTTGCCGAGTTTTCAGGCGTCACCTTCGACGGCAAGCACCTGCGCTCGAGGGCGTTCGGCTCGCTCCGAGTCCACATGCACCGCCCGATGCAGGGTGACGTCAAGTCCTGCAAGATCGTGCGCGACGGCGGAAACTGGCATGTCTGCTTCCAGGTCGAAGTCGAAGCGCCGCCAAGGAAGGTTGTCAAGTCCGCAGTAGGTCTTGATGTCGGCCTGACAAGGCTTGCAACGCTCAGCACAGGAGAAAACATCCCGTCGATCAAGGCGGCGAAGCGGGCCGAGAAGGAACTGCGTCGCCGGCAGCGCCACTTGGCGCGGTGCAGGCGAGGATCAAGCGGCAGGCACAAGGTGCGGGAAGAGGTTGCCGCCTGTCACCGGAAGGTGCGCAACGTGCGCCGCACTTGCGCGCATCAACAGTCGGCGGCATTGGTCGCCAATTACGACCTGATCGCGGTCGAGAACCTGAACGTGAACGGGCTGGCGCGTTCGCGCCATGCCAAGGGCGTCCATGACGCGGGTTGGAGCACGTTTGTCGCGATGCTGTCCTACAAGGCTGAGAGGGCCGGTGGGACGCTGATACGCGTGGATCCGAAATACACTTCGCAGGATTGTTCGTCGTGCGGCGAGCGTGTTCCGAAGGGATTGCGGGAGCGTCGTCATGACTGTCCGTCATGCGGGCTTTCGCTCGACCGGGATCACAACGCGGCGATCAACATCTTGCGGAAGGCACTCGGGGGTGTAGTGATCCCCGGCGAGCGCAACGTGGCCGGCTGCGGCGAGCGTGCTCGCGGAAACATCGCTCTGCTGGAAAAGTCAGAGTGATACACTACCGAGTCGCGATACAGATGGATCCCATCGGCCTGATAGACATAGAGGCCGACTCGACGTTCCGGCTGGCGGAAGAGGCTCAGGCCCGGGGTGCGGAACTGTTCCACTATCATCCGGACAGCATCTTCTGGGAGGAAGGGCGCGTTTCGGCGCGCGGATGGCCCCTGGAAGTGCGGCGCGTGAAGGGCGACCATTTCCGGCTTGGCGAGGAGGCGGTCGCGTCGCTGGACACCTTCGACGTCATCTGGCTCCGCCAGGATCCGCCTTTCGACACGAGTTACATCACGACCACGCATCTGCTCGAATTGGTACCGGACACGCTCGTGGTCAACGACCCGTTTTGGGTAAGGAATTTTCCGGAAAAGCTGCTTGTGCTTCAGTTTCCGGATCTGACGCCGCCGACAATGATCGCGCGTCGGCTTGATGAAATACGCGAATTTGCGGCACGACACGGAGACATCATACTCAAGCCGCTCTATGGCAACGGCGGCGCGGGAATTTTCCACCTGACGCGTGATGACCGGAACCTTGCCTCGCTGCACGAAATGTTCGCTGCGGCATCTCGCGAGCCCCTGATTGCCCAGAAATTCCTTCCGGAGGTGACGAACGGCGACAAGCGCATCATCCTGGTCGACGGGGAGCCCGTCGGTGCGATCAACCGCATCCCGCCCGAAGGCGAGACGCGCTCGAATCTCCACGTGGGTGGCCGGGCGGAGCAGGCCGGCCTGACTGCGCGTGACCGCGAGATATGCGATGCCATCGGGCCGCTGCTTCGCGAGAAGGGTCAGGTCTTCGTGGGGATCGATGTCATTGGCGACTGCCTGACCGAGATTAACGTCACCTCGCCCACCGGCATCCAGGAACTTGAGCGGTTCGACGGCATGAACGTCGCCGGCGCCATCTGGGACGCCATCGATGCGCGCCTCGCCAGTT
>VYCX01000171.1:2921-6841 GCA_009843725.1 Boseongicola sp. SB0675_bin_26 | reverse complement strand
GTTAGGCACCGTTCAGCCGGGAAACGCGAACGGCCCTGATTCCATGCCGGTCTCGCCGGAGGGGTCCGGCTTGAAGCCGTTCGCCGGCTGCAAGGTCGGGCCGTGCAGGCTCTTCCGGAACGCCTCGGCGGTCTGCGGGCGTCGTTGCCGGGCGATGCTTGATCGTGGCGATGGTCACGTACCCCGGCACGGTCGGGCATGTCGCCGGGCAAATGCGCGTGGAACGGGACAGTCCTGCGCCGGATGCGCAATGTCTTGCTCAATGCATTTCTGGAATCTAACACTTGTGACAACCCAAGGAGCGTCAAGACATGCTGGACGGCAAGCGCGTTCTCCTGATCGTGGGCGGCGGAATTGCCGCCTACAAGTCGCTGGACTTGATCCGCCAGGTCCGGAAGGCCGGCGGGGGCGTGACTCCGGTGCTGACGCGTGCGGCGACGGAATTCATCACGCCGCTCTCGGCCTCGGCCCTTGCAGGCGAGAAGGCCTATACGGATCTCTTCGACCTGACCGACGAGGCCGAGATGGGCCATATAGAGCTGTCGCGCTGCGCAGACATCCTGGTCGTTGCGCCGGCCACGGCCGATCTCGCTGCCAAGATGGCTGGCGGGCATGCCGACGATCTGGCGTCAACGCTGCTGATGGCGACCGACACCCCGGTCCTGATCGCTCCGGCCATGAACATGCGCATGTGGCTTCACCCGGCAAACCAGCGAAACATGGCCTCGCTCGAGAGCGACGGTGTCGCCCGCGTCGGACCGTCCGAGGGGGAAATGGCATGCGGCGAATACGGCCCCGGGCGCATGGCCGAACCCGACGAGATCGTTGACGCCATCGTGGCACGGCTTGGTGCCGGGGCGCTTTCGGGCCGGCACGTGGTGGTCACGTCGGGTCCGACGCACGAGCCCATCGATCCCGTCAGGTACATTGCCAACCGCTCTTCCGGCGCCCAGGGCTCGGCAATCGCCGCGGCGCTTGCGGGGCTTGGTGCCAAGGTCACGTTCGTGACCGGCCCGGCCTCCGTGCCGCCGCCGCAGGGCGTCGCCGTGGTGCGCGTCGAGACGGCCCGCCAGATGCTTGACGCCGTCAAGGCTGCGCTTCCCGCGGATGCGGCGGTGTTCGCGGCGGCCGTGGCGGATTGGCATGTTGATGCGGAATCCGGGACCAAGATCAAGAAGCGGGGATCCAACGCGGGCCTGAATCTCGGCCTGGCCGAAAACCCGGACATCCTCGCGACGGTGTCGCGCATGCGCAAGGGCCGCCCGGAGCTGGTCGTGGGCTTTGCGGCGGAGACCGACGACGTGATCGGAAACGCCAGGGCAAAGCTCAGGCGCAAGCGGTGCGACTGGATCGTTGCCAATGACGTTTCGCCGGCGACGGGCATCATGGGCGGTGACGAGAACGCGGTGACCGTCCTTGATCGGGCGGGCGAGGAGTCCTGGCCTCGTGCATCAAAGGACCATGTGGCCCGCAGGCTTGCACAGCGGATCGCCGACGCGCTTTCATGAAAGCCGAGATTGCCATGTCCTGGGCCGAAGGCGCGGACCGAAGTCTCCCGCTTCCGGCCTACGAATCTCCGGGTGCGGCCGGCGCCGATCTTCGCGCGAACCTGCCGGAATCGGACCGCCCGGGCATCGAGCTTGCGCCAGGGGAGCGCCGGCTGGTCCCGACCGGCCTGCATGTCGGGATACCCAACGGGTTCGAGATGCAGATCCGTCCTCGTTCGGGCCTCGCGCTGAAAGAAGGGCTGAGCCTGGCGAACGCGCCCGGCACGATTGACAGCGACTACAGAGGTCCCCTTGGCGTGATATTGATCAACCTTGGCGCCGACCCGGTGGTGGTCGCGCATGGCCAGCGCATTGCCCAGGCCGTCCTGGCGCCGGTGACACGGGCCAGCTTTGCAGTCGTCGAGGCGCTTCCGGGCACGGTGCGGGGCGCGGGCGGATTCGGGTCGACGGGGCGCGACTGATGGCGCTGGTTCTTGCCCTGGCCGTGGCGCTCTGGTTTGCGGGCCGGCTCTTTCGGGTTCCCCCGCGCGTTCGTCTCGTCCTGATTGCGGTTCTCTTCCTCGCGGTGCTTTCGATGCAGCTTGCGCTCCCGGCGGGCAGTGCATTGCGCGAAGCCACCGGCGGATCGGCGATCGCGTGGCTTGCGGCAGGGGCGCTGGCAGCGGCGGTCTGGGGATACTGGCGCGTCTTGCACCAGCTCAGGGGGCGTGCTCGCCCCGAAAGCCGGGCCGGGGCGGATGCCGGCGCTTCGACTGCCGAAGTCGAGCGGAACGCGCGTCACATTGCCCTTCGCGAAATCGGCGGCACCGGACAGAAAAGGTTGAAGGGCGCCCGCGTTCTCGTGGTCGGCGCCGGCGGCCTGGGCGCGCCGGTCCTTCAATACCTGGCGGCTGCCGGTGTCGGCACCATTGGCGTCATCGATGGCGACGTGGTCGAGAATTCCAATCTCCAGCGACAGGTGATCCATGCAGACGCCCGAATCGGGATGCCCAAGGTGTTTTCAGCGCAGAAGGCGATGACCGACCAGAATCCCTTCGTCAGCGTCCGCCCCTACAACCGGCGGCTGACCCGCGAGATCGCAGCCGAACTCTTCGCGGACTATGACCTGGTCCTTGACGGCACGGATGACGTGGACACCCGCTATCTGGTCAACGAATTTGCCGTGAAGGGAAGGATTCCGTTGGTTTCAGGCGCCATCGCGCAATGGGAAGGTCAGGTCAGCGTCTTTGACCCGGCGCGCGGAGGGCCTTGTTATGCATGCGTTTTCCCTGAACCTGCCAAGCCTGGGCTGGCACCGAGCTGTGCCGAGGCGGGCGTTCTGGCCCCGCTGCCCGGCGTTCTGGGCACGATGATGGCGGTGGAGGCGATCAAGGTGATTTCCGGGGCGGGCGAGACGCTGCGGGGCAGCCTGCTCATCTACGACGCGCTTTACGGGGACACGCGAAGCATCAAGCTGTCAAGGCGCCCGGACTGCCCGGTCTGTGCCGGAATTCCCGGCTGAACTTGTGCGCAACAGCCTTCTTCTCAAGACGTGAACTTGGTGCTAATGTCCTTTCCCAAGGGCAAATCGAGCTGAAATGGCAATGAAATGAGCGCCCAAGGCGAAAGGCAGCGCCCGCTCAGGCTCTCCAACGGCGGCAAGCGAGGGGTGCGAACCCAGTTTGGCGCGTTGTGCTGGCGGCGGCGCGGCGACGAGATTCAGGTGCTTCTTGTGACGTCACGGCGCCGAAAGCGATGGATCATTCCGAAGGGCTGGCCACAGGATCGCGCAACTCCGGTGAAGGCCGCCGTTGCGGAAGCCTGGGAAGAGGCCGGCGTTGAGGGCAAGGCAGAGGCGACATGCCTGGGAATCTTCAGCTACGACAAGACCGTCACGGCAAGACAGGTTGCGCCCTGCGTGGTCGCCATCTTCCCGATGCGCGTCAAGAGACTGCGCCGGGACTTCCCCGAAGCGTCCCAGCGAAAGCGGAAGTGGTTTTCGCTGACCAAGGCGGCAAGGCTTGTGAGCGAGCCGGAACTGGCGGCGATCATAAGGCGCTTCGATCCAGCGAGCGTGTGATCGCGTTCTTGCATTGCCAACCGGTTCCGGCAAGCGTAGCAAGATTGACGCCGTAAGGAGATTCCATGATCCGGTTCGCGCTCAAATGTGCCAATGGTCACGGCTTCGAGAGCTGGTTCGCCTCGAGCGGGAAGTTCGCTGATCTCGTGTCAGCCGGGCTTGTGACGTGCCCTGAATGCGACAGCGCCGAAGTTTCCAAGGACCTGATGGCGCCGCCGGTGCGCGCTTCGCGCAAAAAGGCGGCAAGGGAAGAGGCACGGGACGAGACGCCAAAGCCCATGGTGGCGGGGCCTGACCCTGAAATTGCCGACGCGATCCGCAAGCTGAAGGCCCATGTGGAGGAGAACTCGGAC
>VYCX01000171.1:1289-2911 GCA_009843725.1 Boseongicola sp. SB0675_bin_26 | reverse complement strand
CTCGGACTATGTCGGCGACCGTTTCGTGAAGGAAGCGCGCGCGATGCATGAGGGCACGGTGCCGCAACGGTCGATTCACGGAGAGGCGCGGTCGGACGAGGCCCGGAAACTGATCGAGGACGGCGTGCCGGCGCTGCCCTTGCCGTTCGTCCCAAGGCAGAAGACCAACTGAAGCAGGCAATGCGCAGCGTCGCTCAGGCAACAGGGCTTGTCTGACGGCGCGTCCGTTCAGTCGGATGGCCGGGTCATTTCAAAGAGCTCCGTTATCCGCGCATAGTCCCGGTAGCCCAGTCTTGCCAGCGGCTGGCATTTCAGGACATCGAAGCGTCCGTCCGACAGGCAGTCGTCGCGCAGGTGGATGCCCGTCACCTCTCCGAGCATCATGCAGTTCGCCTCGCCCCTGAGCCGGACGATTTTCGTGAGCCGGCATTCAAGCGCGGCCGGAGCTCCCGCGACCCGGGAGCATGGAATCGTCTCGCAAGGCGCCCTGGCCAGCCCGGCGCACGCGAACTCGTCCACGTCCTTGCCGTAGTCACCCGACGTCGCGTTCATCTGGGTCCGCATCGCGTGTTCCACGATGTTGACGCAGAAGATGCCTGTTCGGCGGATGTTGGAGACACTGTCCTTGGAGCCTTTCTGATCGGTCTTTGCGCCGGTCGAGGCAAACATGACTTGGGGAGGTTCGTCGGCCACGGCATTGAAGAAGGAGTACGGTGCGATGTTCTCCGTTCCATCCACGTCCCTTGACGAAATCCAGCCGACCGGTCGCGGCGCCACGACTGCCTTGAAAGGGTTACGGGGAAGTCCGTGGCCATCCTCCGGTCTGTAGAACATGTGCCTTCCTCCGAATCTGTGCATCGCCTAACGCATGTGTTACGGGCGCTCCACAACGAATTGCCGGGGTCGGGCGGTGCAGCTCAACGTGGAAACGGAAGAGGATTGGTGGGAGGTCGAGGCCCTTTTCGATCTCAGCTTTGCGCCCGGGCGCGAGGCCCTTTCGTCATACCGGTTGCGCGAAGGCACGGATCCCGTGCGCGATCTTTGCCTCACGGCGCGGGACGATGACGGCACGCTTGGCGGCGCGATCCGGTTCTGGCCGGTGAAGGTGGGCGGAACGCCGGCCCTGCTCCTTGGGCCCGTCGCCGTGCATCCGACCAGGCAGGGCGAAGGTGTGGGCGGGCTTCTGATCGAAGGGGCGCTTGCAAATGCCACGGACTGGGAACGCGTGATGCTTGTCGGAGACGCGCCTTACTACGGCCGTTTCGGGTTCAAGCCGCTTGTCGGCGTGAGAATGCCGCCGCCGACGAATCCTGAGCGCGTCCTTGGCAGGGAGCTGGTCGCACGCGCCTGGAGCGGCGTGAGGGGCGACGTGACGCCTTGGGAATAGGGCCTTCCGTCGCAATTGCTCGGAATGCCGTTCGGTCCTGCCCGATGGGCATGCTTCAAGGCGACCGTCAACTGCAACGCGTTCACGCCAGCTTCGCGCAGAAGTCCTGGATGCGAGCCATCGCTTCGGTCAAGTGCGCGTCCGAGACGGCGTAGCTTATCCGGAAATTGGGCGAGGCGCCGAACGCGCCGCCAAAGACCGTCGCCACACCGGTTTCCTCAAGAAGCGCGGAACA
>VYCX01000171.1:0-1279 GCA_009843725.1 Boseongicola sp. SB0675_bin_26 | reverse complement strand
CCCGGCAATGGAAGGGTAGACGTAGAACGCGCCATCTGGCACCGGGCAGGACAGGCCGTCCGTTGCATTCAACGCGGCAACGACAAGGTCGCGGCGTCGGCGGAAGGCATTGACGGCGTCCTCCAGAAAGTCCTGCGGTCCGTTCAGCGCCTCGACGGCAGCCCACTGGCTGATCGAGGACGGGTTTGTCGTCGATTGCGACTGGATGGTCCGCATCGCGGAGACCAGTTCGCCCGGCCCGCCAGCATAGCCGATCCGCCAGCCCGTCATCGCATAGGCCTTCGAGACGCCATTCACCGTCAGCGTGCGTTCGAAGAGCGCGGGAGCCGCCTGGGCCGGAGTCGAGAACGTGTATCCCGGAAAGGCGATGTGTTCATAGATGTCGTCGCTCAGGATCCAGACTTTCGGGTGCCGTTCCAGCACGTCTGTCAGGGCCTTCAGCTGATCGGGCGAGTGGCCGGCCCCGGTCGGGTTGGAGGGCGCGTTGAAGATCAGCCATTTCGTGCGGGACGTGATTGCCGCGTCGAGCTGTGCGGGCGAGATCCTGAAGCCGTCCTCGATCCTGGTCTCGACGATTGACGGCGTGCCGCCGGCGAGTCGCACCATGTCGGGATAGCTGACCCAATAGGGTGCGGGAACGATCACCTCGTCACCGGGGTCCAGCGTTGCCATCAGCGCGTTGTACAGCACCTGCTTGCCGCCCGTGCTCACGATGATCTGTTCGGGCGCATATGCGAGGTCGTTGTCCCGCGCGAACTTGGCGGCGATCGCTGCCTTCAGTTCGGCGATCCCGTCCACGGCGGTATAGCGCGTGCGACCCGAGTCGATGGCGTTCTTTCCGGCATCTCGGATGTGCCGCGGCGTCGGAAAGTCCGGTTCCCCGGCCCCGAGGCTGATGATGTCGCGGCCTTGGGCCCTCAACGCGGCAACGAGGCCCGTCAGGGCAACCGTTGGCGAGGGCTTGACACGGTCGAGTGTCGCGGAAAGCTGCGGCATGGTCGTCACCGGACGGAACTGGGGCGCAAACGTGATAGAAGGTGGATTTGCGGTTCACAAGCGGATTGAGGGCATCATGGAAGACAGCGGCGGGAAGAACTGGTTTGCGGAGGATGCCGCGACTTTCGGCGACAGGCTTGCCGCGGCAAGGAGTGCCCGGGGCATGACGCAAAAGGCGCTCGCCCGCCGTCTCGGCGTCTCCATGAAGGCCTTGGAGGGTTGGGAGAACGACATACGCGAACCGCGCGCGAACAGGCTGCAGATGCTGGCAGGCGTGCTGGAT
>VYCX01000200.1:4316-9877 GCA_009843725.1 Boseongicola sp. SB0675_bin_26 | reverse complement strand
CGACCGGAATCACGACAGGACCGACTGTCGTCACCTCACGACCGAACGCTTACACATGGGATCAGCCCTCCGGTTGTATGTAACTTGTTGACAGAATTACATATATCGCGGAGAGCGATCCCATGCCAGCCAAAATTGGTGAGATATCCGGGCTAGTCGTTCCCTGTCGAACCTTTCGTCTCTTGCACAGCCTTCCTGCCTGACGGGCTTTCCGTGAGGCTTTCCGGACCTGACAGTCCGTCAAAGAGCGCCACAGCGATGGACTTGCACCTGTCGCGAACCGCACTCCACTCCTGCAGGTCCTCTGCCAAGCCGCGAAAAATTCGCGTTCCCTCCTGTCCCAGGTCTCCGGGAAGAGGATTGGCCAGCTGGGCCAGCAGCTGCTGCGTTGCAGACTGCCCGTTTTCCTGGGGATACAGACTGTCAAAAGATGACATGGCCTCGACCGTTCCGTCGTGTCCCAGGCTTGAAGCCAGGGCCGCGAAATCAACATGGTCACGCAAGGCGTTCCGCTTCAGGATCAGGACAGCCTTGATGCGCAGCGTCTCGGCCAGGGACGGAACGACGACCCTTTCGCCTCGGCACGACATTTCGACCGTTTCCAGCGGCTGGCTGCGCACGAGTTGCCTTATGCCGGTCTCGATCCCGTCAAGCGAACCGAGGATCAGGACAGGCGGACGGATGCGGGCAGTCTTCCAGCCGGCCACAGACTCCAGGTCCGCGAGAACCTCGTCAAACCGTTCCCGGAGATCGGTCAGCACGTGATCCGCGTCACGGGAAAAGCGATGTCCGGAATGAAGGCTGGCTGCGGTTCCGCCAACCAGGACTGCATCCGGAAAATGCCGCTGCAAGCGTGCCGCGGCGGACACGACCTTCTCCCAGTCAGGATGACGCATGGCGATGCGCCTGCGCCCAAGCCAGCCAGAAGTGGTGGCGTTGCGCGCCGGAATCGCCGACATGCATGGCGCAGACACGTTCCACGACGTCCAGCAGGGACGGCTGCTCGATGCACCACCGGCGAAGCATCGTCCAGTCCGCCCAAAGTCCGCGCTCGATGATGTCGTCGATCGCCGCCGGCGACCGCGCCGCGGAATCCGCCTCACCAAGATGGCGATGCCGCACGTCCCGCCCCGGTTCACGGTGGAGTGACGGTGCCTGCCGTCGCTCCGAGAATAACCTTGACAAGCCGAATGCTCAAGGTCGTCACGCCGGACGCAGATGTCGCTGCGCGAGGGAGGATTCTCGGAGCCGTGGCCTTTCTGAGCAACCGCTTCGCTCCGGGCTATCTTGGTGAAATTGACCAGTGCCTTGGCTGACATTCGGGTGGCAGGCCCCGCTGGCTTGTTCGCAGAATCACGCCAGGCAGGAACATCCAGCCAACATCCGGGCTTTGGAGTCAGGCGGCTCGCCCCCTGCTTGAACGGTGCAATGCCATTGGGAACCGCCAAAGTCGCCGAAGCGAATTCCGCGTGTCCTCGGTGCCTTTGCCCAACCTTGACGCCACGTGGTGCCCAGCGCCATCCCGTCCCTTCCGGTTGAGCGCGCGCACTACAGAGAAGCCGCCTCACCCGATCGTGCAAAGCATGAGCGCGAAACCCGATGCCAAGGCGCTCGAGATCAAATCCGCTGCCGAGAATTGAACTCCGGACGTCTTCCTGAACCCCGGCCGTCCATCCGTCGGCTTGCGCACCTGGTGGCTCGCAGGCTAACTGCGTGGGCGTTCACCCCATGCAGCAGGACGCCCCATGGACTTTTCGCTCAGCGACGAGCAGCACGCAATCTACGACACGGCCCTGACGTTTGGCGCCGACAGGATCGCGCCGAATTCGCTGGACTGGGAGATGGATGGCACCATTCCCCGAAACCTGTGGCTCGACATCGGCGAGCTGGGATTCGGCGGCCTGAACATCTGCGACGAGGCAGGTGGTGCCGGACTCAACCGCCTGGATTCAACGCTTGTGTTCGAAGCCCTTTCCGGGGCCTGCGCTTCGGTTGCAGCGTTCCTCTCGATTCACAACATGTGTGCCCGGATGATCGAGTCCCTTGGCAGCGAAGAGTTGAAGAACCGAGTCCTGCTGCCGGTCATCAAGATGGAGACCTTGCTCTCCTACTGCCTGACCGAACCTGGCTCGGGATCCGACGCCGCAGCCCTTCGCGCCCGCGCGGAGCGCACGAATGAAGGATGGCAGATTTCCGGGACAAAGGCGTTCATCTCGGGCGGCGGATACTCGGACGCGTACGTGGTCATGGCGCGCACCGGAGGCAAAGGCGCCGACGGCATCTCGGCCTTCCTGCTGGACAGCGGCGTGACGGGCCTGACATTCGGCGGCCTTGAGCAAAAGATGGGCTGGCGCAGCCAGCCGACGCGCCAGGTCCAGATGGACAATTGCGCCGTGCCGGCCGGCAACCTGCTGGGAAAGGAAGGCGAAGGATTCAAGTACGCGATGGCGGCGCTCGACGGCGGACGCCTGAACATCTCCGCCTGCTCGCTGGGCGCCGCGCAAAGCGCGCTGGACAGGACGGTCGCCTACATGTCGGAGCGGCAGGCCTTCGGCCAACGCCTCAGCCAGTTCCAGGCACTTCAGTTCAAGATCGCCGATTGCGAGATCGAGTTGCAGGCCGCACGCACCTTCCTTCGCCATGCCGCCTGGGCACTCGATACTGCGCGGCCTGACGCCACGAAACGCTGCGCGATGGCCAAGGCCTTCGTGACCGAAGCCGCATCGCGCATCGCGGACACCTGCCTGCAGCTTCATGGCGGATACGGCTACCTCGCCGAATACGGAATCGAGAAGATTGTCAGGGACTTGAGAGTGCACCGCATTCTGGAAGGTACGAGCGAGATCATGCGGGTCATTGTCGCGCGCCACCTGACGGCGGACTCATGAACGAAATCATCTTGCGTCAGGAAGGGCTCGCAGGGCGCGTGACACTGAACCGTCCAGGTGCGTTGAACGCCATCACGCTGCCCATGATCCGAGCCTTGAAGGAAGCGCTTGCCCGGTGGACGACAGACGACGGAATTGTCCTGATCCTGATTGACGCGACAGGCCAAAGAGCGTTCTCGGCAGGCGGTGACATTGCGGACATGCACGACGCGCTTGCACGTGGCGAACACGAAACCGCCCGACGCTTCTGGCGAGAGGAATACCGACTGAACGCCACCCTCGCCAACTTCCCGAAGCCGATCGTCACCCTTCTAAACGGCTTCACCATGGGCGGCGGCGTCGGTCTCGGCTGTCACGCATCGCATCGTGTCGTCGGCGACAGTTCCCGGATCGCGATGCCGGAATGCGGAATCGGGCTCGCGCCGGACGTCGGCGGGTCGCTGCTGTTGGCGCGAGCGCCGGGACTTGCAGGCGAGTATCTCGGCACCACAGGAACTCGCATGGGTCCCGGAGACGCAATCTTTGCCGGTTTCGCCGACCGTTACGTTCCGGAAGAAACGTGGCCGGAGCTGACGGCACGTCTTGAAGCGTCGGGTGATCCCGCCGAAATCGAACGCGTCGCACGCCCAGCGCCGGAAAGCCCGCTCGCGGCGGCCGAAGCCGAAATCAACCGGCACTTCGCGGGCGGGGCCTTCCGTGACATCCTCGAATCCCTGGCACGGACGGAAGACGATTGGTCGCGCGAGACACTGGCACGGCTTGAGCCGCACGCACCTCTCTCCCTCGCCGCGACGATCGAGCTTGTTCGCCGCGCACGGACTGCCAGCAGGATCGAGACGGCTCTCGCCAACGAATACCGGTTCGCGCATCGGGTGACCGAGCAGGGGGACTTTCTCGAGGGCATTCGCGCGGCCGTGATCGACAAGGACAGGTCGCCCAGTTGGGTGCATGCTTCACTTGGCGCCGCCACGGCGAAGGAAGTCTCCGACATGCTCAGCTCGCTTGGAACGGAAGAACTGAAACTGGAGGATGTCTCATGAAAGTCGGATTCATCGGCCTCGGCAACATGGGAGCGCCCATGGCGCGCAATCTCGCTGCAGCGGGTCACGACGTGGCAGGATTCGACATCTCGGCGCAAGTCCCCGAAGGCATCGACGCGGCCGCCACGGCCGCAGTCGCCGTGGCGGCCCGGGAAGTGGCCATCACGATGCTGCCCGACGGAGAGATTCTTCGCAGCGTCGCACACGAGATCATCCCGGCGATGGAACCCGGGGCGATCATGCTGGACTGCTCCACCGTTGACGTGGAGAGTGCGAGAGCGGTGGCCGAACAGGCGCGGTTGGCAGCGGTGCATGCGCTCGATGCACCGGTCTCAGGCGGCATTGGCGGAGCCGAGGCGGGCACGCTGACCTTCATGGTGGGAGGATCCGAGGATGCCGTGAATGCCGTCGCGCCGCTCCTCGACGTCATGGGGCAAAAGGCCGTGCATTGCGGACCCTCCGGAAACGGCCAGGCGGCGAAGATCTGCAACAACATGATCCTCGGCGCGACCATGATAGCCACCTGCGAAGCCTTTGCGCTGGCCGACAAGCTCGGCCTCGACCGGCAGGCGATGTACGATGTCGTCTCCACGTCCTCGGGATACAGCTGGACCATGAACGCCTATTGCCCGGCGCCGGGCATCGGCCCCGCCTCGCCGGCAGACAACGACTATCGGCCGGGATTCGCGGCGGAACTCATGCTGAAGGACTTGCGCCTTTCCCAGCAAGCGGCCGAGGCCGTCAACGCCGACACCCCGATCGGAGCGCATGCAACCGAGATCTATTCTTCCTTCGTCGAAGACGAGGGCGGGAAGGGCAAGGACTTCTCCGCGATGCTGCCCAGGTTCGTCGCGCGGAGCCGGCCCGCAGCCCGATAGGATCGCCTTGAAACCCGCGCCATGAGATTTCCCGCCAAGGGCATGCGCCCGACCGGCAGCGCCGCGGACGGGTGATCAACGCGCCAGCCGACGCGAAGGTTCCAGTCCGGTGCCCGTCAGTGACCCGACTTCTTCTCGGGAAAGAAGATCGAGAGAAACGGCATGACGGCGCGCGTGACGAGCGGAATCAGGAACAGGCCAAGCGCGAGCCCGACAATCCCGTCAAGCGTCGCGGTCACGACCCATTTCACGAAGCCGCCGGCCACGCCGATGGCTTCGGCCGCCGTGGCGGCAACCCCCTTGATCAGGTCGTAGGGCGCATGCCAGTTCAGGACCTCCAGCCCGTGCACGATGATGTTGCCGCCGACCCAGAGCATGGCCGCTGTGCCCACGATGGAAATGATCGTCATCAACCGGGGCATGAACTTGACCATCCAACGGCCAAAGCTGCGTGTCGCCGCCAGTTGCCCGACCTGGGACAGTTTCAGGCCGGCGTCATCCATCTTCACGAGCAACGCCACGGTGCCGTACACGAGCGCGGTGATCCCGATCGCGACCACTGCCAGCACGAGGCCCGCCGAAACAAGGCTGTCCGTGTCGACCGCAGCGAGAGAGATCGTCATGATCTCCGCCGACAGGATGAAGTCTGTCTTGATGGCGCCCTTAACGCGCTGCTCCTCAAGGTGGGCTGCGTCAAGGGAATCGGGTTCAACATGCCCGGTTTCGGGATGAGGATGAAACGCGTGCAACACATT
>VYCX01000200.1:0-4306 GCA_009843725.1 Boseongicola sp. SB0675_bin_26 | reverse complement strand
GCAGCCGCCAAGCATGAGAAGCGGCGTCACGAGCCACGGCAGGAACGCATCCAGCAGGAGCGCCAGCGGCAGCAGGATGACAAGCTTGTTGAAGAACGACGCCCGGGCAATCTTCCAGACGACGGGGAGTTCTCGCGCCGCAGGCAGGCCAGTGACATACTTTGGCGTCACCGCCGCATCGTCAATGACCACACCGGCCGCCTTCGCGCCGGCCTTTGCGGCGTCGTCCACGATCGTTGCACCCACCTTTGCACCGACTCGTGCCGCCTGCCCGGCCAGGTCATCGACCTGTGAAGCCGTCAGCTTGACGATTGCGGCGACATCGTCGAGCAGCGCCAGCAGTCCGCTCATGCATGCACCTCGAATTTGCCTTGACCCGTCGCCTGATTGACACAACCGGCGAGTGCCCCTCAACCCCCACGTCAATCCCCTTGGCCACCCGCAGGCGCCCG
The DNA here is from genome assembly GCA_009843725.1 of Boseongicola sp. SB0675_bin_26. Lineage (GTDB taxonomy): Bacteria > Pseudomonadota > Alphaproteobacteria > Rhodobacterales > Rhodobacteraceae > JAJEFO01. Next base: position 3,854 of record VYCX01000200.1, on the reverse strand, counting down.
AGAACCTGTCAGATCGGCAAGGCCGTCGTGGACTTGATCTCTTCCATCGAAAGCAGCCCCGTCACGTTGTATATCTCGACCTCCGAGATCAGGGCCTGGTAGAACTCGTCATAGGCGCGCGCGTTCCGGACCCGCACCTTCAGGACATAGTCGACGTCACCGGCCAGCCGATGCGCCTCGAGCACTTCGGGCCTCGACATGAGAGCTTCAAGGAACCGGGCCTGCCACTCCGCCTCGTGGGCCGAGGTGCGGACCAGAACGAAGAAGCAGGCCTCGAGACCAAGCTTTTCCGCGTCAAGAACGACTGTTTGCTGCCCGATCACGCCTGATTCGCGCATCTTGCGAATCCGGTTCCAGACCGGCGTCTTCGATGACCCGACCGTGCGCGCCACCTCGTCCAGGGACTGGCTTGCGTCCCGTTGCAGCTCGCGCAGGATTTTCCTGTCCAGATCATCAATTCGCACTGCCATTCCCGTCGTCTCCCGAAATCCCGACACCCGTCTTTCATTCCGGGAAATTTAGAACATGCGTCCCTAATTGCAAGTTCAGGCTGCACAAACTTGGGAAAAAATTCTATGTTCTGACTCGAAGTGGAGTGATGATGAAGCATTTCCCGATCTTTCTGGATGTCGAAGGCCGCGACATCGCCGTCTCGGGCGGGGATGAGGCCGCGTTGGCAAAGCTGCGGCTCCTGGCGAAGTCGGATGCCAGGCTCGCGGTGTATTCCGCGGCCCCTCACGCCGACATCCGCGACTTGGCCGCCAGTGGCAAGCTGACGCTGGTGCCCCGGGCCATCGAGGCCGCGGACCTGGCCGGCAAGGTGCTGGTCTACGTTGCAAACGAAGACGCGAACGAGGACAGGCGCGTCGTGACACTTGCCCGCAAGGCTGGGATCCTGGTCAATCACGTGGACAATCTGGAGTCCTCGGACTTCATCACGCCGGCCATCGTGGACCGCGACCCGGTGGTGGTGGCCATCGGAACCGAAGGCGCCGCACCAGTGCTGGCGCGCGCGATCAAGGCCGAGCTGGAAGAGAGCCTGCCTCCGGCACTTGGGCCTCTCGCCAGGGTCGCAAAGGGATTTCGCCAGATGGCGAAGTCGCTGCCCTTCGGCCGACGTCGCCGGACATTCTGGTCGGACTACTATTCACGGGTCGGCCCGCGCGCCTTTGACAGGGGCGGCGAGGCCGCCCTGGCCGGCGCCCTGGAACGCTTGCTGGCGGAACACATGAACGCAAGCCCCGACATCGGGAGCGTGACCTTTGTCGGATCGGGTCCGGGCGATCCGGAGCTTCTCACCCTCAAGGCGAGGCGCGCGCTGCACGACGCCGACGTCGTGATCCATGACAGGCTGGTGACGCCCGGGATCCTGGACCTTGCGCGACGGGAGGCACTCGTCGTGAACGCGGGCAAGCAGGGATTTGCCCCGTCGACGCCGCAGGCCGACATCAACGCCATGCTGGTCCGGCACGCTTCGGAAGGACGCCGAGTCGTGCGACTCAAGTCCGGCGACGCGACCGTCTTCGGCCGGCTCGACGAGGAAATCGATGCCTGTGCAGCAGCCGGCGTTTCCTGCTCCGTGATCCCGGGCATAACCGCGGCCTCCGCCGCCGCTGCAGGCATCGGTCGAAGCCTCACGCGTCGCGGACGCAACTCGAGCGTGCGGCTGATTACCGGTCACGACATCGAAGGCTATGCGGAACATGACTGGCGGGCACTCGCCCGCCCGGGCGAAGTCGCCGCAATCTACATGGGAAAGAAGTCCGCCCGCTTCCTCCAGGGAAGGCTGATGATGCACGGCGCAGCGCCGGACACCCCCGTCGCCATCGTCGAAAGCGCCACGCGCGCCGACCAGCGCATCATTGCATCCGAACTGGCATACCTGTCCGAAGACATCGCCGCGGCCGGCATGACGGGACCGGCCCTGGTTATCTGCGGTCTCGCACCCCGCGAAGCCGAAGCCGTCGCCCGCCCAAAGAGGGAGATCGCCCTATGAGCCGCCACCGTCATTCTCCGAAGGTCGTCACCGCCAGTTCGCTTCTTGCAGGAGACACGGTGTGGCTGACCGCCGACGACCGCTGGACGCGCAAGATGTCGGAAGCCGAGCTCCTCGAGGACGAGGCGGTCGCCGAAGACCGGCTTCTCTTCGCGATCTCGCAACACGACCTTGTCGTCGGGGCCTATCTGGCCGACGCCGCTGCAGGCAAGAACGGCCCGGTTCCTGTCCATGTTCGCGAAACGCTGCGTTCGAAGGGTCCCTCAAACTACTTCCACGGCAAGCAGCAACGGGAACGGCCCGTCGCCCTGGCAAGTTGCTTCGAAAGGGCATGAGCCGATGTATCAGTATTCCGATTTCGATGAAACGTTCGTGCGGGAGCGCGTGGCACAGTTTCGTGCTCAGGTCGAGCGCCGGATCGGCGGCAGCCTGACCGAGGACGAATTCAAGCCGCTCCGGCTCATGAACGGCCTGTACCTGCAGCTGCACGCCTACATGCTGCGCGTTGCGATCCCGTACGGGACGCTCAATTCCAGGCAGATGCGGCAGCTTGCGATGATCGCGGAGCGTTGGGACAAGGGATATGGCCACTTCACGACACGGCAGAACATCCAGTTCAACTGGCCGATGCTGAAGGACACTCCAGACATCCTGGACTCGCTCGCCGATGTTGGGATGCATGCGATTCAGACGAGCGGCAACACGATCCGGAACGTCACGGCAGACCATTTCGCGGGCGCCGCCGCTGACGAAATCGCGGATCCGCGGCCCGTGGCGGAACTGATACGCCAATGGTCGACCGACCATCCGGAATTCCAGTTCCTTCCCAGGAAATTCAAGATCGCCGTCACCGGATCGCCAAACGACCGGGCCGTGACTCGAGCCCATGACATCGGATTGCGCATGATCCTGAACGAGGCTGGAGAAGCCGGATTCGAGGTCATTGTCGGTGGCGGCCTCGGGCGGACTCCCATGATCGGCAAGGTCATCCGGGAGTTCCTGCCACGCACCGACCTGCTGCCCTACCTTGAAGCCATCGTCAGCGTGTACAACGCGCTCGGACGACGGGACAACAAGTACAAGGCGCGGATCAAGATCACGGTGGCCGAAAACGGCCTGGACGAATTCCAGGCCCGCGTGAACACCAGATTCAAGCAGTTGAGATCGCAGTTCGGCGGCGCCGACCAGGCAATGCTGGCACGCATCGAACGATCCTTCGCACCCCCCGCGTTCCGGTCAGCGCCCCTGGACCGGTACGAAGCTGCGCGGGACACGGATCCGGCCTTTCGCTCTTGGACCGACACGAACCTTGCCCGTCACAGGGCCGATGGCTACGCGATCGTCACCGTCTCGTTGAAGGCGCATGGTGCAACGCCGGGGGACGCCACGTCCGGCCAGATGCGCGCGCTGGCAGATCTCGCCGAGCGCTTCGGTCATGACGAGCTGCGCATCAGCCACGAACAGAACGTCATCCTGCCCCACGTGCACAAGTCGGATCTTCCCGAGGTCCATTCGATTCTCGGCGAGAATGGGCTGGCCACGGCCAATGTCGGACTGATCTCTGACATCATTGCGTGCCCGGGCATGGACTATTGTGCCTTGGCGACCGCGCGCTCGATTCCGATTGCACAGGAGATTGCGCAACGATTCGACGCGTTGAAGCTCGAACACGGAATCGGCGAACTGAAGATCAAGATCTCGGGATGCATAAACGCTTGCGGGCACCATCACGTCGGCCACATCGGAATTCTCGGCCTCGATCGGGCCGGCGTGGAGAACTACCAGATCACGCTCGGCGGCGACGGAACCGAAACGGCGGCGATCGGCGAACGTGCAGGACCCGGTTTCTCGGCGGAAG
>VYCX01000421.1 GCA_009843725.1 Boseongicola sp. SB0675_bin_26 | reverse complement strand
ATGAAGGAAGAACAGAACGGGAATAACCTACCCCATATCAGAAACGCACCCTTCCTTCCCAAGGCGCTCGCCGTGATCCTGGCAATACCGGGTCCGGTGGTTGCCGCGTTCATTACGGTAACGATGGCGTCAATCTTCGTGATCGGCATGAAGATCATCGTTCAGGACGGAATCGACTATCGAAAGGGCATGATCGCCGGGGTCGCGTTCTGGGTCGGTGTCGGCTTCCAGAACGGCGTCGTGTTTCCGGAATACGTGACGGCGCTCGCCGGCCCGCATCTGCAAAACGGAATGGTGGCCGGCGGGCTCGTGGCCATCGTCATGACTCTGTTTGCGGAGTTGACGAGACCACGTCGCAGTCGGGTCGAGTTGGCGTTGGACGTCTCGGCGCTGAACGACATCAGGGCCTTTCTCGCGGCGTTCGCGTCCCGCAGCGGCTGGGACACGGCGATGTCGGATCGCCTCGATGCCGCAGCCGAAGAGACGTTGCTGTCGCTCATTCGGCAGGACGAAGCCGAAGAGGAACCCGACCCGCGCAGCTTGCTCCTGTCGGCGCGCAAGGAGGACGGCGGCGCGATTCTGGAATTCGTCGCCTTGACCGGAGGCGGAAACCTGCAGGACCGGCTTGCGCTGCTCGGCGAACAGGTGGAGGAAGAGCTGATCGGACGGGAAGTCTCGCTCAGGCTGTTGCGGCACCTCGCGTCCTGGGTCCGCCACCAGCAGTATCACGATACCGATATAGTGACGATCCGCGTGGACGTGCCGGACCACAAGTCCCGCAGTCGGACATGAGGCCGGAATCTGCCCCTGCTTTTTGACGTCCCACGCAATTGCTGACCTGTTCCGTATCTCATGCGAGGCATGCAGGTCGGTTTCCGTTGCCCTGACTTGCGGACGCTTGGCCGGCGCGTCCCGGCCACTGCTCAGGTCCGGCCGAGCTGCGCCCATTGGGCACATCTCCTGCCCAACTCGCCAATTTGCTCGCGCTTTCGTTGCGAGCATGGACGGCCCTGTTTCGGTTCCGTGCGCTTTCCTCGGCGGAGGGCATGAAGAAGCTGTCGCGGATTCTTGCGCGACCGGAAGCCCCACAGGCTGAGATCGGCCGGAGGATAAGCGACGCTCTTGCCTTTGTTGACCCTCGCAGGCAATCGCAGGTCGCGAGCTGCCTTCCCACCCTTCGCTGCCTTGGGCGCGCGGCCAGGATCGCTCTTCCTGCGCCCGGCCGTGGCGGCGGCCGCCTGAACGGCGGCAACGACGGACCGCCCGGCGCGGAGACCGCTTGGAACGGCTGGGCCACGCAGTCGGCCACCGCTTGAATGCTCGGTCACGACGTCAATGCCAGGGACGCCAAGGAAGAGCGGAAACGCATTGGCAAGCAAGACAGAATTTATGGACAATTGGGAGAGCCCAGCCTCGGCGCGACCGTGCCGAAAGCCGGCGTTACCGGCATGTCGACGATTCCCTTTCATTCCCTCTGCCGAACGGTTCCTGGCGTGAAATGCTGCCACTTGAGCAACAATCTTCGCCATCGCGGCTGAATGCCTAAAACTGCACTCCGATTCAACGGACGGCGATGCAACCTTCGAATTGATGGGCGATTCCGGCTACCCGACCGATGTCCAAATCAGCCGGACTGCAATCACGGCCAGAAGAACCAGAATGATCCGGTCAAACACCGCCTTTGACATGTATCTGGCCGCCCACTCGCCGAGCGGCATGGAAAGGAACATTGGAACCGCGGCCGCCATTGCCATGAGCGAGCGGTCTGTCGTCAGGATGCCAAGGTAGGCAAGAGACGGGATCTGCACGATGGACATGGCGACGAAGAATACCGAAATTGTCGCGATGAACTCTTCTCTGGGAAGGCGCATGGCGTTCAGGAACGTTACGGAGACGGGCGCGGAGATTCCTCCGGCCCCTTGCATCAACCCTCCGGCGATGCCGGCGTAGGGCACGAGCCGCATTCCGGCCGATCGATCCAGCGCCCAGTCCGGCTGAAAGAGCCGCAGGAAGATATACGCAAGAACGATGCCAGCCAGCGACGCCATCAGGGCATCCGTTGGCAGGGACGCAAGCAGGACTGATCCGGCAATTGCCCCGACCGAACCCGCTATGGCAAATCCGTAGACCAGCCGGAACGACCCACGGTGCATTCGATAGGCGTACGAATGCCAGATGTTCGAGAACAGGTTGAGCACGGAAAAGACCGCAACCGCAAGCTGTACATCGAAAATCGCGGCCAGGATCGGGACGCCGACCACGGGTGCTCCCGCGCCGGTCGCCCCCTTCAGGAAGCCGCCAACGAGAATTGCGGCAGTAGCAAACAGAAGCAGGTTCGGATCCATGCGTGTCTCAGGACCGTCAGAACGCCATTGACGCGCGCACGGGACAGGACGGCTGCCGACCATGCCCGGAAGACGAGGTCGGACAGGAATCCCCGGCAGCGGCGGAACCGGCTTCGTTCCGTCCCCTGCGTGCCTCGCTTGCCGCTGCCTGCGGTCTAGGGCCGGTGTTGCGAACCCACACCGCCCGGTCTTGACGAGGGTGGCACGGAGGGGGATCGGGCCAGGGGTCGATGAAGGGAAGGACGGGCCTTCCCTCCCAACCGCCGCGAGACAGGAACGTCGGCATCGCGCGGTGCCAATGCTCCAGTGACCTTTGGTCTACTGGCCTGAACCACAAGGCGAAAGGCAGGACGTCGTACGGCATTGCAGTCAACGCACAAGCTCCGTGTCGGCAATTCCAGTCGCGCTCGTTTCGGCACCTGATTCTGCTCTCATCGTGACCCGCCGTCCATTGCGTGACCGGACTTGGTCGAAGCCGGGTTCCGTTCAGGACTCTTCGGCAAGCGCAAGAGGACCCGGTGATTCGCGAATGGGGAGGTGCAGGAGCGTGGCCAGCAGACCGAGCGCAACCGCCGTCCACCACATCGGCGTGTAATCCTGGTTGAGGTCATGGATCCGGCCACCCAGCCAGGCGCCCAGGAAACTCCCCGTCTGATGGCTCAGGAAGACGAGACCAGCCAGTGTCGACAGGAACTTCAGCCCTTGCGTCTGCGCGACGAGGCCCATGGTCAGTGGAACCGTGGACAGCCAGAGAAGTCCCATGACGGCCGAGAAGGCGAGGATGCTGAATTCGGTGACCGGAACCAGCACGAAGGCGGCGATCACAACTGCGCGCGCAAAATAGATTCCGCTCAGCACCCATTTCTTGGAGTAGACTTGGCCTGACCAACCCGAGAGGAAAGATCCTGCGACGTTGAAGAGCCCGATCAGTGCCAGGGACCATCCGCCGATCCAGGCCGCCATCCCCAAGTCAATCACGTAGGCCGGCAGGTGCGTCTGGATGAAGGCAACGTGAAACCCGCAGACAAAGAACCCGAAGAACAGGCAGAGATAGCTCCTGTCCCTGAATGCCATGCCAAGCGCGTTGCCGAATTCCGTGGCGGAGGAACCCGACGCGCTCGGCGTCGCCACGCGGGCGATGAGCACAAGGACGGGGAGGATCAGGGCAAAGCTGGCCCCGATCACGATCAGTGCGGACGACCAGCCAATCGACCCGATCATCGTGGTTGCCGCAGGCGCGGCCATAAACATGCCAAGGGAAGCTGCGGCCGTGCCGAGGCCAAGAATGAAGCTGCGCCGCTCCTCTGAGACGATCTTTCCAAGCGCGCCGATGACGATCGGGAACGACCCGGCTCCTATGCCCGCGCCGACCACGATGCCTGTCAGGATGAAGAGCGTCGGGTCGGTCACGACGCCCCGCAGCGCGAAGCCGAAACCCAAGCAGACCGCGCCGAAAGCCAGGACCCTCGCGGTCCCGAACCTGTCGGCCACGGCTCCGGCGAGCGGTTGCATGATGCCCCATGTAAGAACCTGGACCGCGACCGAGAGGGAGAACGTCTCCCGACCCCAGCCAAGGTCTTCGCTCATCGGACTGAGGAAGACGCCAAAGGTCGCCGCAAAGCCAAAGCTGAGGAACGCCACAAGGCATCCTGCCAATACGGCGGCATTGACCCTATTGGCCGGGACGGTGCCTTCGTCGATCATGCCGACCCCGATGGTTGGGTTGTTCAGTTCGGTGCAGGCTGACATGTGACCCAGCGAGGTTCAATCCCTGCCGTGGCGCGACCGTGGCCAGGCCTGCAGCCGGAAATCGCTCGCTTGCAGCGACCGGCCCGCCTTGCTACCTCAAGAAAAAGGATGGCTCCATGGGCAATGAACTGAAAACGGCAGATATCGGGCTGATCCAGAAGATAATTCCGCACCGCTATCCTTTCCTGCTCGTGGACAGGGTCATCGAGATCGATGGAACGGAACGAGGGGTCGGGATCAAGAACGTCACGATTAACGAACCCTTCTTTGCCGGCCACTTTCCGAGCGAGCCGGTCTTTCCGGGCGTTCTTATGGTCGAGGCCATGGCCCAGACATCGGCCGTGATCGCGGGCGTCGGGCTGGGTCTCGCGGACGGGACGACCTCGATCTATTTCATGGCAATGGAAGGCGTGAAGTTTCGTCGCAAGGTCGTGCCCGGAGACATTCTCAGGATGGAGATCACGAAGCTGCGCGGCGGAAGCAAGGTCTGGAAATTCAGGGGCGTTGCCACAGTGGACGGCGGAATCGCCTGCGAATGCGAGTTCACCGCAATGATGGACTTGCCGAAGTGAGCATTGATCCCAACGCCACGGTCCATGAATTCGCCCTTGTGGAGGAGGGGGCCGTCATCGGGCCAGGCGCAAATGTCGGGCCTTTCTCGGTGATCGGCCCAGAGGTCACCCTCGGTGAAGGCGTGGCCGTGAAGTCACACGCGGTCGTGACGGGACGGACCGAAGTCGGTGACGGGACCGTGATTTTCCCGGGCGCCGTCGTGGGCGAGATTCCTCAGGATCTCAAGTACAAGGGGGAGAAGACGCGACTCGTTGTCGGCAAGAGGAATCGCATTCGCGAAGGCGTGACCTTGAATGCCGGCACGGCTGGAGGCGAAGGCGTGACCCGTGTCGGAGACGACTGCCTCTTCATGACCGGGTCGCACGTGGCTCATGATGCCCAGGTAGGAGATCGGGTGATTGTCGCGAACCAGGGCGCGATCGCAGGTCATTGCGTGATCGAGGATGACGTGATCATCGGCGGGCTTTCCGGAATCCATCAATGGGTTCGCGTGGGCAAGGGCGCGATCATCGGTGCGGTGACAATGGTCACGAATGACGTGATTCCCTACGGTCTTGTCCAAGCGCCGCGGGGTCAGCTTGAAGGGCTGAACCTTGTGGGTCTCAAGCGCAAGGGTGTCTCCCGGGAGGACATCACCGCCCTTCGCGCCGGTTTCCAGACGCTGGCGCAGGGAGAAGGCACCTTCCAGGATCGTGCCCGCAGGCTTGGCGACGAAACCTCCAGCACCTACGTGCGGGACATCGTTGAATTCATCCTTGGCGCGTCTGACCGCAGCTATCTGACCCCGGAGCGCTGAGGTGCTGGCGCTGGTCGCCGGCAATGGCGGGCTGCCCGGCCATCTTGCGCGTGCGCTTTCCGTGCAGCCGATACTGGTGCGGATTGATGGCGCGTCGCCTGAGATCGGCACGGAACTGACTTTTCGCCTTGGCCGTATTGCGAGCTTCATGGATGCGCTCAAGGCACGTGGCGTGACGGAAGTCTGCTTTGCAGGCGCCGTCCGTCGTTCGGAAATCGACCTGGGCGAGGCCGAAGCTTGCAGCAAGCACTTCATCGATCGAATCGTTGCGGCGCTCGAGAAGGGTGACGATGGAGCGCTCACGATCCTGCTGCAGATATTCGAGGCTGAGGGATTCGTGATTCGTGCCGCTCATGAACTTGCCCCCGACCTGTTGCCGGCATCTGGCGTGCTCACGCGCAAGCAGCCGGCGCCCGGAGACATCAAGGATGCCGCCCGTGCCGATGCCGCGCTGAAAGCCATTGGCGACGCGGATGTCGGGCAGGCCTGCGTCGTTCGCCAAGGGCAGGTCATCGCCATCGAGACAAGCTACGGCACCGACTGGATGCTGGAAAGCCTGGACCGCAGACCGGATGGGCTGGGAGGAATCTTCGCGAAGGCTCCGAAGCCGGGTCAGGATCTTCGTGTCGACCTGCCGACGATAGGTCCGCGAACCGTGACCCGCGTGGCGAAAGCGGGACTCGGTGGCATTGTCATCAAGGCTGGAGGAGTCATGGTGCTGGAACGTGAGGAAACGGTGCAGGTGGCCAATGAATCCGGGGTTTTCCTGTGGGTGCGTCGACCGTGACGTGTCTGGCGCCATATGACGGGCCGGACCGGTTCGCGTCATGAAGCTCTATCTGCTGGCAGGAGAGGCTTCCGGCGACAAGCTGGGCGCGGCATTGATTCGGGGACTTGGGTCCCTGGCGCAGGATCTGGAACTTCGCGGCGTTGCAGGCCCGGAAATGCAGGCGGAGGGCATGGAGAGCCTCTTTCCCATGGACGAACTGTCGGTGATGGGAATTGCGGAGGTGCTGCCGAAGTACCTGAAGCTTCGTCGGAGGTTGAACGAGGTGGTCGCAGATTGCGCGGCCTGGCGGCCGGATGCGCTGATCACGATCGACGTGCCGGACTTTTCGCAACGCATGGCGTGCGCAGTCAGGAAAAGAATTCCCGGCATGCCCACCATTCACTACGTGGCACCGTCGGTCTGGGCCTGGAGAGCGTGGCGGGCAGAGAAAATGGCCCGCTACACGGACCACGTTCTGGCGCTTTTGCCGTTTGAGCCTCCGCACATGACGAGGGCAGGAATGACGTGCGATTTCGTGGGGCATCCTGTCGTGGCCGAGCCACTTGCCGGTCCGGAAGACGTGCGGGCGTTTCGTGCCGAGACTGGAACTGGAGACGCACCTGTCGTGCTGGCACTCCCCGGGTCGCGCCCCAGGGAAGTCGCGCGTCTCGTGCCGGTCTTCGGAGAGGCGATGCACAGGGTTCTGGCAAGCCTTCCTGAGGTCCGTGTCGTCGTGCCCGCTGCAGGTCCGGTCGCATCGGCTGTCCGAGAAGGGGTTCGTGCATGGCCCGGAGAGCCGATCGTCCTTGATCCCCGTGACGGTGCTCCCGCAATGAAACGGGCGGCGTTCGCTGCCGCTGACGTGGCGCTGGCCGCATCCGGGACGGTCTCGCTGGAGCTTGCTGCGAATGCGACGCCAATGGTTGTTGCCTATGACATGAACTGGCTGTCGTGGCAGGTAATGAGCCGGTTGGCGACCGTTGATACGGTGACGCTGGTCAACCTTGTGACGGACACCAGAACGGTCCCGGAATTCCTTGGGCCGGACTGCAAGCCTGCGGCAATTGCGGATGCCGTGAACGATTTGCTGTCAGGTCATGCGGCTCGTGAGGCCCAACTGGATGCCATGGCCACGACCATGACACGCCTCGGTCATGGAGAGGAGACGCCGGGGCTGCGTGCAGCAAGGTCGGTTCTTGCAGCGCTTTCGGGAAAGGGCAACGGTCAAGGACGATAATCCCTCCGCTGCCGACGCACGCGTTGCAGTTCCAAGGCCGTTGTCGGCATCTCGGAGTCCCTGCGGTTGATGATCCCGGAGGCCGCCCACGCGTTCGCGGGATCATGATCCACGCCAGATCCAGCCCCCGCCGTACACGCGGCTGCCACCGGTTTCGTAGAAGACGCATGCCTGCCCGGGCGACACGCCTTCCTCCGGCGCCAGCAACTCGACGGTCGCTTCGGTTGCCGAGACCGGATGGATCACGGCTTGTGCCGGCGGCCTCGTCGAGCGGACCCTGACCGAGAGATTCCACTCGCTCGCGCTGTCGAAGGGTGCGTCTCCGAGCCAGTTGATCTCGCGCACCGGCACGGTGCGCGTCGCGAGCAGTTCCTTCGGTCCTACAATGACCCGCTTGTTGTCGACATCCAGCCGGACAACGTAGAGCGGCTCGTCCAGTCCGCCGATGCCGAGACCTCGTCGCTGCCCGATCGTGTAGTGGATGACGCCCGCATGCGCGCCCATCTCGCGGCCGTCGACATGGACGATTGCGCCCGGCTCGGCGGCCCCGGGACGCAGTTTCTCGATGACGGACGCGTAGTCGCCGTTCGGGACGAAGCAGATGTCCTGGCTGTCAGGCTTGTCGGCCACGGACAGGTCGTGTGCGCTTGCGAGTCTGCGCGTTTCCTTCTTGGAAGCCAGGTGCCCAAGAGGAAAGCGCAGGAATTCAAGCTGTTCCGGCGTCGTCGTGAACAGAAAGTAGCTTTGATCCCGTGCCAGGTCTGCGGCCATGTGCAGTTCCGGCCCCGACTCGCCGAGCTTCCGCTGGATGTAGTGTCCCGTGGCCATGCAATCCGCATCGAGGTCATGCGCGGTCTCGAGGAGATCCTTGAACTTCACGCGCTCGTTGCAGCGAATGCACGGCACCGGTGTTGCACCGGCAAGGTAGCTTTCCGCAAATTCGTCGATCACGGTTTCACGAAAGATGCTTTCGTAGTCGAGGACATAGTGGGGAAACCCCATCGCTTCCGCCACCCGGCGTGCGTCGCGGATGTCCGCCCCTGCGCAACACGCGCCCTTTTTGGCCAATGCGGCTCCGTGATCATAGAGCTGAAGCGTGACGCCCACCACGTCATAGCCCTCGCGCGCGAGTTCGGCAGCCACGACGGAACTGTCCACGCCGCCGGACATGGCCACAACAACACGGGTTTCCGAAGGCAGTTTCGGAAAGCCAAGCGAGTTCAGGTTTTCGGCTGCGTCGAGCGCCATGGTGTCACCGTGAAAGAAATGTCGTGCGAAATACAGGAAAATCGCAGTCGCTGACAAGGGCCGGGCTCCGGAACAAGCGGCAGGGCAGGAGAGGCGGGTCCGGTGGAAACCCATGTCTGTCTGGAATCCTCCGAACCTGACGAAGCCGAGCAGGAAATGCTTGATATTTCCGAGCAGGCCTGTTTCCTGCACGCCTTCTGCAGAACTGACCTGAAGACCAAGATCAAGGTTGTGCGCGTCAGACCACGCACGTCCGGCCAAGGAGACACCATGAAAACCCAGGTTTGCATCATCGGCGGCGGACCGTCCGGGCTGTTGCTCAGCCATATCCTCGATGCCAACGGTGTCGACAACGTCGTGCTCGAACGTCAGTCCAAGAACTACGTGCTCGGCCGCATTCGGGCGGGCGTTCTGGAGGCCGGTGCCGCACAGTTGCTGCGCGACTACGGGCTCGGAGAGCGCATGGATCGCGAGGGCAAGGCGAAGAACGGAACCATGATCCTGTGGCAGGACCGCCCCGATTTCTTCATCGACGTCAAGAGGTGGACGGGCCAGCAGATGATGGCTTACGGCCAGACCTATATAACCGAAGACCTCTATGCCGCACGCGAACGCGATGGCGGCGCGGTGGTCTGCGATGCCAAGGACGTCGCACTGCACGACATCGAGACCGATGCGCCGCATGTGACCTATCACAAGGACGGCCAAGGGAATCGCGTCGATTGCCGCTTCATTGCCGGCTGTGACGGATTCCACGGTCCCTCGCGCCAGGCGATCCCGGCAGCGCATCGCCAGGAATATGAGCGAACTTACCCGTTCGGCTGGCTTGGCATCATGGTCGAGAGGCCGCCGCTCGACGACTTCATCTATGCGTATCACGAGGACGGCATGGCTATGGCGGCCCAGCGCAACCCGATGCTAAGCCGTTACTACATCCAGGTGCCCCTGACTGATACGCCTGAGGACTGGTCAGACGACCGGTTTTGGGAAGCTCTTTTGCGCCGCTTTCCAGTTGACGTGGCCAAGACCATTCAGACAGGCCCGTCGATCGAGAAATCCATTGCGCCCCTGCGCAGTTTCGTCAGCGAACCGATGCCCCACGGCAGCCAGTTCTTGGCAGGCGACGCCGGCCATATTGTGCCGCCAACCGGGGCCAAGGGCCTG
>VYCX01000549.1 GCA_009843725.1 Boseongicola sp. SB0675_bin_26 | reverse complement strand
TGCTTTCGTCGATGGCGGTGGCGGTGATTTCACCGGGGCCGGCATATTCCTGGATAGTGAACGCCTTTTCGGGGCTCCATACCCAGTTGATCGACTTGGCCACTGCCTCGGCTGTCATGTCGGTTCCGTCGTGGAACTTGACTCCCTGCCGGATGGTGAAACGCAGTGTGCTGCCATCGATGCGTTCCCAGCCGGTGGCGAGTACGCCACGCATCTCGCCGGAAACCGGGTCAACCGCGATCAGCGTTTCCACTACATTGCGCAGCCCAGTGGCGTTGATTTCCTTGTAGGTGCCCTGCGCGGCAAGGTCCTGAGGTTCCTGATTGACCGCGACGACAAGGGTGCCATGGGTAGGCTCGGCAAATGCGGCAACGGCTGCAAATGCGAGAGCGGAACCTGCCGCCCAAAGCATCCCGCGTCCGCGCGAGCGAAGATAATTCATCTGATTTCTCCCGTATATCAAGACCAGATGAAATGACAGCGCTTTCATAAAGTCAACTCGAATTGCCTCTGCCCTTTGGTTCCCGATGGATTTCTATGTTCGACCAAAATTTCTGTTGAAGGTACCATGAATCCATCAATGTGTTGATAGCGCTTTCATAGCGGAGACCGAAGCCTCGCCATGCCGGGAGGGTCTCAAGAATTCGATGTCCTGATTGCCTTGGCCGGAGCATCCGACGCGGGGAATTCCACCTCTGCGCATATGCTTCAGGCCATTGCCTCCAGCCTTGATTTGCTGACCAAGAGGTTGTGGGCGAGGCGAAGGCCCGTTTTGGCTCGCCGACGCGTGCTGACATTCAATGTCATGTCCGTGAGGCGCAGGGCAATCTCGCCAATGTCGCCATGGCCGGACCGGCTTGGAGGAATCTGGTGACGCGACCTGCAGCGACATTGTGCTTGACGGAGCCCGAAGCTCCGATGAGTCGGACGGATCGCATGGCGACCTTCTCGCGTCTCGCAAGGCGGGCCGTCGTCCACATACCGCGACTTGCTGGATGCTCCTGTATTGTTCAAGCGAGAAGGCACCAAATGTTCCGTTCGTGCTTGATAGCAAAGCAGCCCATGGCATGCCCGGCAGCACCGAAAGTGCGTGGAAGCGGCGTGACGCGAAAGTTTGGCATCGGCAAGCTCTGGTCTCTTCCCATGAGGTCCGCACTTCTGCGCTCGACCGGTTCAGGAATGCGAGCCAGCTTCTTTGCGCCAGGTCTTCCAGTCTTCCGGCGTGTCCAGATCCTGTGTGGCGCAATTGCCCTGCAGTTGCACGAGGGCGATGGTTTCGACTTCCAGGATGGCGCGACCGCCTTCGTCGCCGGTCAGCCTTGCGAACTGAGGCAGCAGACGTGGAGGCACGATCAGGGGCGTGCCTGGTCTTCCTGCAGCGTCCGTAGCACGCGTTGGTGTGTCGCCTCCGGCTGTTTCGAAGCGTTCGATGACGCTCTTGATGTCGGATGCCACGACTCCCGGAACGTCCGGCAACAGGATCATCATGGCGCGACCCGGGGCATCCTTCATTACATGCAAGGCTGCGGCGCGAAGCGTAGCCCCGAGGCCTTCGGCTGCATCCTCGACCTCGATCGTGGTCACTTCGAGTCCGCCTATCGCATCCCGACGAGCGACGTCGCCTTTCGGAAGCGCCACGACGACCTCGCATCCGCTTGCGACGGCGGTGCCGGCCTGACGGCGAAGCAGTGGCGTGCCGTCAACTTGCTCCAGGAGCTTGTCTCGCCCCCGCATCCGCGACGAGGAGCCTGCAGCAGGAATGACGACGAGCGGGTTCACCGTTCGGGGATCAGTCCACGCGGACTGAAGCGGAGAACCAGAAGCAGGATCAGTCCCATGGTCAGCAGCCGCATGTGCGCGGCAGTTTCAAGAAGATGCTCCTTCAGCCAGAAGCCATCCGGCATGCCTGAAGTGATTCCCCCGATAAGGGCGACGCCCAAGGGCTCGACCATAACCCAGAGGTACCAGATGAGCATGCCGCCAAGAACCGCGCCGAAATTGTTGCCTGACCCTCCGACAATGACCATGACCCAGATCAGGAACGTGAATCGCAGAGGCTGGTAGCTTGAAGGTGTCAACTGGCCGTCCAGCGTTGTCATCATGGCTCCAGCCAGCCCGCAGACCGCAGATCCGAGGACGAACACCTGCAGGTGCCTTGCCGTGACATCCTTGCCCATCGCCTCGGCCGCGACCTCGTTGTCGCGAATGGCCCGCATCATCCGACCCCACGGCGAGTTGAGCGCGGCTTGCGCCAGCCAGAGCAGCAAGAGCAGAACCGCCAGGAAGAGGCCAGCATATGCAAGCTTGACTGTAATCGTGGACGCCGTCACCGGGTCGAAGCCAAAGCCCGACACCCGCTCGACAAATCGTTCCGAGTTCTGGAGGTCGATTTCGTAGGGGACCGGTCGCGGGAGGCCGCTCACGTTCTTGACGCCGCGCGACAGCCAATCCTCGTTCTTGAGAACCGCGATGATGATCTCGGAGATGCCAAGGGTGGCAATCGCGAGATAGTCCGATCGCAGGCCAAGCGCCGTCTTCCCGACGACCCATGCCGCCCCAGCGGCGAGCAGCGCTCCAACGGGCCACGCAACCAGCACAGGCAGTCCAAGGCCGCCGAGATTTCCCGCCCTGGCCGGCGACACCGCTTCGATCGCGGCCACCGCAGGGTCGAAAAGCCAGCGATACACGAAGAAGCCCACGACAAGGATCGCGACGAGCGCAGGCGCACGAGCCTTCCCCGCCGGAATTCTCTTCCAGGCCAGGATGGCCGCCACGATGGCGGCAGTCCCGACAAGCAGGGCGAAGATGACCCTAGGTCCGCCGGCGTCCCAGGCTTCGACAACGGGTGGTTTCGAGATGATGACGGTGGCGAGGCCTCCAAGAGCAAGAAACCCCATGACGCCGATATTGAACAGGCCCGCATAGCCCCACTGCATGTTCACGCCGAGCGCCATGATTGCCGAGACAAGGCCCATGTTCAGGATGCCCAGCGCAACGTTCCAGCTTTGCAGGAAGCCGGTTGCGGCGATCAGCGCGAAGACAACCAGAAAGAGGGTCATGTCTCGTGGCTTCAGGGTCACAGCGCTTTCCCCCTGAACAGTCCGGTCGGCCGGAACAGGAGCACGACGATGAGAATCGCGAAGCTTACGGCGAACTTGTAGTCTGTCGAAAGCAGCTGGACGAGGCCCTGCGGTTCCCAGGCTGGGATCAGGTAGCCTGCGACCTTCTTGAACGCGTAGGTGATCGTGACCTCGGAAAAGGCGATGACAAATCCGCCCGCGATCGCGCCGATCGGATTGCCAAGGCCGCCAACGATCGCCGATGCGAAGATCGGCAGGAGAAGCTGGAAGTAGTTGAACGGCTTGAAGCTCTTGTCGAGGCCGTAGAGCACGCCTGCAATGGTGGCCAGCGCCGCCACGATGATCCAGGTGATCATCACCACGCGTTCGGGATTGATGCCGGAGAGGAGAGCGAGATCCTCGTTGTCCGAAAACGCCCGCATGGACTTTCCCGTGCGCGTGCGATTCAGGAACCAGAAGAGAAGAACCACGACGATGATCGCGACGACGACGGTCAGCATCGCGGTGGACTTGATCGCGAGACCTTCCTTCAGGCCGGTCAGCTCCTTGAATTCGCGAGCCGTGATGATGAAGCGTGCCCCGTCCGCAAATCGCTGTTCGTCGACTCCAATGACGAAACGCACAAGTCCGTTCGTCACGAACATCACGCCCATGGAAACAATGACCAGAATGACGGGTGCGGACTTCTGTTCCCGGTAGAACCGGTAAACAAGGCGGTCGGTCAGCAGGACGAACACTGCGGTGGCGGCAATTCCGGCCGGCAGCGCCAGAAGTGCGGTCGGGAACGGGCCCAGGGTCACGCCCATGGCCTGAAGCCACCAGGTGCTGAAGATCGTTGCCATCGCGCCAAAGGCCATGGTGTCGCCGTGGGCAAAGTTGGAGAACCTCAGGATCCCGTAGATCATGGTCACGCCAAGCGCTCCGAGCGCCAACTGGCTCCCATAGGCAACCGCCGGCAACATGACGAAATTCGCAAATGCGACGATTGCGTTCAGAGGATCCAAGGCGCCCTCCTGCCTGGACAGGTGGAAGCCGATCCTGCAGGGTTCCGAAGCGATCCAAAATGGCGCTCGCGTCGCAACGAAAGTCCGCCGCCTTGCCGGAAGCCGGCGTCAGCACGTGTCCTTGGGAGCCTGTTCATGCCGTCACTCTCCAGCTCCTGCCCGCCCTCCTAGCCACCCAGAAACGAACGTCTGACTTCCGGATCCGCAAGGAGCGCTTCGCCAGTATCGGTGAAGGCGTTCCGTCCCTGCACCATGACGTAACCCCTGTCCGCGATCTCGAGGGCCTGCCGGGCGTTCTGCTCCACCATCAGGATCGAGATGCCGGTTCTTGCCACCTCAACGATCCTGTCGAACAGCTCGTCCATGACGACGGGACTGACGCCTGCCGTCGGCTCATCCAGCATCAGGACCCTGGGCTGGGTCATCAGCGCGCGACCGACGGCCACCTGCTGACGCTGTCCCCCGGACAGTTCGCCTGCCGTCTGGCGACGCTTATCCTGCAGGACCGGAAAGAGTTCGTAGACTTGCGCCATGGTACCCGAAATGTCGTCGCGTCTCAGGAAGGCCCCCATTTCGAGGTTCTCTTCGACAGTCAGCGACGTGAAGGTGTTGGCGTTCTGCGGCACGAAGGCCATCCCCCTTGCCACCCGGTCCTGCGGGCTAAGGTGCGAGATGTCTTCGCCGCCGAGCCTGACCGAGCCCTCATGGAGATCCAGCATCCCGAAGACCGCCTTCATTGCCGTCGACTTGCCCGCGCCGTTCGGCCCGACGATCACGGCGATCTCGCCCTCTTTCACGGAAATGGTGCATGAATGGAGAATGTCCACTCCACGGCCATACCCGCCGCTCAAGGAGTCGCCGATCAGGAAGGGATCGCTCATCGCACGCCTCTTTGATCGCGTTTCATGCATCTGCACGCGTTTCGAGTCGGGCGACGCAGCCGGCAATTCCCCGCATTGAGGCCGAAGCCGCCGGTGTGTCGGCGCAAGTCATTGCCGATGCGAACTGTCCGCGAGCAAGTCATGCCTTCACGTCCTCCCTGATCCTGTTTTTCAGGCCGGTGCCGAGATAGGCTTCTATGACGTGATCGTTCGCCTTGATCTGGTCGATGGTTCCCTCGGCCAGCACCTTGCCCTCCGCCATGCAGATGACCGGCTCGCAAAGCCGGCCAATGAAATCCATGTCGTGCTCGATCATGCAGAAGGTGTAGCTGCGCTCCCTGTTCAAGCGTTGGATCGCGTCGCCGATCGTCCTGAGCAGCGTGCGGTTCACGCCGGCGCCCACCTCGTCCAGAAAGACGATTTGCGCATCCACCATCATGGTGCGGCCCAGTTCAAGGAGTTTTTTCTGGCCTCCCGAAAGGTTGCCCGCCCTCTCGTCCTTCAAGTGGTCGATGGTCAGGAACTCCATCACCTCGTCGGCCTTCTTCCGGATCCCGTCTTCCTCTGCCGCGATCCGGCGGCGACCGATCCATGTGTTCCAGATTCTCTCCCCCTGCTGCCGGCCCGGAACCAGCATCAGGTTCTCGCGGACGCTCATGGAGGCGAATTCGTGGGCGATCTGAAACGTGCGGAGAAGCCCCTTGTGGAAGAGGTCATGCGGCGCAAGGCCGGTGATGTCCTCGCCGTTCATGAACACATGTCCGCCGGTCGGGGGCAGGGTTCCCGCGATCACGTTGAACAGCGTCGTCTTGCCTGCGCCGTTTGGTCCGATCAGGCCGGTGATCGAGCCCGGCGCAATTTCCAGGGTGACTCCGTCAACGGCACGAAATCCGCCGAAATGCTTGTGCAGGCCCTCGACCCTGATCATGCCCGTTCCCGGATGCGAAAGGGGCCCGGAACTGGTCCGGGCCCCAAGCTTGCTTCGTTACCGGTACTTGACGGTTTCGATGCGGCCGTCCTTGACCTCGATCTGGCGGTAGTTGCCCGCCGATTCGCCTGGGCCGATCAGTTCGACCGCGCTTGCGCCTACATAGTCGACCTCACCACCTTCGGCGAGAATCTGCAGGGCCTTGGCAAGCTCGCCGGGAAAGATCTCTTCGCCCGGTGCATTGGCAACGTCCATGATCCTGTCCTTGAAATCGGCGGATTCCGCTGATCCGGCGGCCTGCATGGCAAGCATGATCAGCGCCGCGGCGTCATAGCTTTCGGCCGAAAATGGCGACGTTGCGTCGTAGGCGCCCGCCGCAAGCTCGAAATACTTGGCCGCGCCGGGGCTGTCTGTGCCCGGGTGCTGGCCGGTCGAGCCGTCGATTTCGCTGCCGAAGCTGTCCGTCAAGGCTTCCCCGATCATGCCGTCAGGAAGGTGAAAGGTGTCGAACGCACCGGAATCAAGCGCTGCGCGGATGATGCCGGAACCGCCTTGGTCGACATAGCCTGCGACAACCAGGCGCTGGCCGCCGGCGGACGCCAGGGCGCCGACCTCTGCCGAATAGTCACCCTTGCCGTCCTCGTGCGCCGCATTGATCGTGACCGTGCCGCCAGCGGCCTCGAACGCGGTCTGGAAGCTGTCGGCCAGACCCTTGCCGTAGTCGTTGTTGGTATAGGTCACCGCAACTTCGTTGATGCCCAGTTCCATGAGAACTTCCGTCATCACGACGCCTTGGCGCGCGTCGGACGGCGCGGTCCGGAAGAAGAGACCGTTGTCCTCGTTGTTCTGGTGGCTGAGGCCCGGAGAGGTTGCCGAAGGCGAAACCATCACGATGCCGTTTGGAAGAGCGACGTTTTCCAGGATCGCGCCTGTGACGCCCGAGCAGTCCCCGCCCACGATGGCCTTCACGCCTTCGCTGGTGATCTGCTGTTCGGCAACCGAGGTCGCGGCCCCCGAGTCGATGCAAGTCGAGTCGCCGCGGACCGGCGTCACCATGGCGCCGCCGAGCAGAAGTCCGGAATCGCTGACTTCCTTCATTGCAAGCTCGGCTCCCGCCGCCATTTGCGGCGTCAGCGACTCGATCGGGCCGGTGAGGCCCACGATGATGCCAATCTTGATTTCCGAATGGCCGCTGGCCAAGGCCGTGCCCGCAAGGAACGCGGACGCGACGGAAGCCGCAAGCATCTTCTTCATGACATTCCCCTTTTTTCCTTTGGTTCCAGATTCTGCACTCAACCCTATCGTCAGAGAAGACTGTTTGAAAGAGGCAGAAACCTCAACAGCTCGAACGGCAGGCTGTCTTCGGTGCGCGATCTCTCGATGGTGGCATGGGCGACGGGCCCGTTCCATTGCCGTGCTCGCCGTGAGACGGCCGACGCCCCTGTCCGGTCGGCCAGGTCCGTTCAATCGAACAGGCCGTCCGGAGGGTCGATCACGATGCGTCCGTCCGTCAGGTCGATCTTGGGCACGTTTGCGTGGGTCAGCGGCAGGAGGATGCCCGGCCCGGAATCGTCCCTGCCTATTTCCAGCAAGTCTCCGGCGCCGTGGTTCAGGACCGCGGTGATTCGGCCAATCTCGCTTCCCTCGGCGTCCAGGACCGGGAGCCCGACGAGGTCGGCTGCGTAGAACTCGTCTTCCGGCAGGTCGGGCAGCCGGCCTCGGGCAACGTGCAGGGTCGTGCCGCGAAGGGCGTCCGCCGCCTCTTTCGTGGTCACTCCCGAGAGACGGCCGACGAAACCGCCCTTGGCGGGGCGCACCAGCTGCAGGTCCCAGGTCGTCGTGCCGTCCTCGGACGACAGCGGACCGTATGACGCGATGGATTCCGGTTCCGCGCAGAAGCTCTTGAGGCGCACCTCTCCCTTGATCCCGAATGCGCCGGTGATCGCGCCGACACAGACTCGGTCCTTCACTGGACCGTTGCCATCCTGGCACCCCTTGGCTTGCGCGGACCTGCTCGAAGTGCCTGCCCGCCGCGATCGGCATGGGCGCGACGTGCCGGGACCGAGGCAGGCGAGCCGGGCATGCCCTATCCGGCCTTGGGCTCTTCTGGCGCCGACGTCTCGGGCGATGCGGTGCCCGGCTCGTCCGTCGCATCAGCCTTTGTGTCGCCTTGCGTGTCTTCCGAGGCCGCTTGCGCGCTGTCTTCAGAGGCGCCGGCGGCGGTCTCTTCGGCATGCGCGTTCGGCGTCTCGTCCGCCTTGGCGTCTTCAGCCTTCACGTCGTCGCGTTGGGCGTCCTGCGATGCGGCTGCCTCCTTCTCTTCGCTTGCCGCCGCCGCTTCAGCGCGTTCCTGGGCTTTCTTGCGGGGCCTGGCCTTCTTCGGGTTGCTGCGTTCCTTTCTGTCGAGAGCGCCCGCGGCCTCCAGGAAGCGCGAAACGCGGTCGGTTGGCTTTGCGCCCTGGTCCATCCAGTACTTGATGCGCTCGAGGCTCATCTTGACCCGTTCCGCACTGTCCTTGGGCAAGAGCGGATTGTAGGTGCCCAGCTTTTCGATGAAGCGGCCGTCTCGGGGCATGCGGCTGTCTGCAGCGACGATGCGGTAGAACGGGCGCTTCTTCGTTCCGCCGCGGGCAAGGCGAATTTTCATTGCCATTGTGTTTGGTCCTTCTGGTCTATTTCTGGATTTTCATGTGGTGTTGGATCACTTCCTCGGTGATGAACGCGAGGAACTTCTTCGCGAATTCGGGATCGAGGTCGGCTTCCCTTGCAAGCCCTTCGAGGCGCCTGATCTGTTCTGCCTCTCGAGCCTTGTCAGCGGGCGGCAGCTTGTGCTCTGCCTTGAGCTTGCCCACGGCCTGGGTGCAGGCGAAGCGCTCGGCAAGGGTGTAGACGAGGATTGTGTCGAGCCGGTCGATCGTTGCCCGGTGCGGTTCCAGGATCTCGGCGGCGCGCTTCACGGCGTCGGTCATTTTGTCCCCTTTCCGCTGGTCTTGTGAAATCCGGGATCATCGGGACGCCGTGTTGCGGAACCTTGTCTCACGCCCGCCTCCGCATCTGGCTTGGCGTGGCGGTACACGACGTTCCCCTTTGGCCAGTCCTTCGGCGTGTCCTCGACGGCGCCCAGTCGTTCGGCCAGGGCGATCGATCGGGCGTTCCTGCTTGCGATGTAGCTGACAAACGTCTGGAGACCGAGGGTGTTGAATGCCCAGTCGCGCGCCGCCGCCGCCGCTTCCGCTGCAAATCCCTGGCCTTCGGCACTCTCCAGGAACAGGTAGCCAAGCTCGATCTCGACGTCACCGGGCTCCAGCCCAAGAAGCACAAAGCCCCGGAGGTCGCCGGTGGCGGTTTCCGCCACGGCCCAACCGCCATGGCCATGAAGCGCCCATCCGGCGCTAAGGGTGGCGAAATCAGACCACGCGTCCGCGCGCGAAAGCGGGCCTCCCACAAATCGACCACGGTCCGTGCACAGGATGGACGCGTATCCCGGAAAGTCCTCCAGCCGCACCGCGCGAAGGATCAGGCGACCGGTGCGGATCACTGGCACGTTTGCCGCAAACGCCTGTGCGATGTCCACTGCCGGACCCGGCGTTGGTTTCTCATGTCTCGAGGTCATGGCGCGCCGGCACAGTTGCACAGGTGGAGGTCGCGGGGGCAGCGCGCGCACGAATTCGCGCCCGCGGAAAGGAGATGTCCTGGCGTGAGAACGCTCGTTCGGACATGGGGGGGCCGGGATCGGGGCCGGCTCATCGCTTTTTCCCGAGCCCCGAGATCCCTGGGGGGAACTGGCCCCCCGAATCGCCGCCGAGACCGGCAAGGCCGCCGGGCAACCGGCCCAGCTGCTGCTGGGCGGCCTCGATCTCCCTCTTTCCGGGCATCCCGCCTGTCATGGCTCCGCCGCCGCCGACGAGGCCGCCGAGCTGGCTCATCATGCCCTTCCTGCCCATGCGACCGACCTTTTTCATCAGGTCGGACATCTGGCGGTGCATCTGCAGCTGCCGGTTGAG
>VYCX01000332.1 GCA_009843725.1 Boseongicola sp. SB0675_bin_26 | reverse complement strand
CTCTGGCAATCAACTGCTTAAGGGCCTTGGGTCCGCCGGCCTGGGCCTCTTGCTGGCCACCATTGGTCTGGATCTGGTTTACGGCACTAACCGCTTTGTCTTTGGCGATGTGAACCTGATGAGCGGGCTCAACTTCATTCCCGTCTTGATCGGTCTCTTCGCCCTTCCAGAAATAATCGCCTACTATGGCCGCCGGGAAGTTGCGCGCGTGCACAACCCGCTGGCCGGCGTCGGCGCGACGTTCGCCGATTTCCGGTGCTGTCTGAAAACGATCATCCGCGGCAGCTTTATCGGTGTGATCCTGGGCGCGATCCCCGGAATCGGCGGCGCGCCGGCGGCATTCTTGAGTTATTCCGAGGCAAAGCGGACCTCCAGGACGCCCGAGAAATTCGGAACGGGAGAAATCGAGGGCGTCGCGGCGGCCGAAAGCGGAAATAACGGCGTGGCCGGTGCCACGATGATCCCGTTGCTTGCCTTGGGCATTCCCGGCGACATCATCACCGCGATTATCCTGGGCGCGTTCATGATTCATGGGCTGCGACCCGGCCCGCTCCTGTTCCAGGACAGCCTGCCGCTAATTTATGCGCTCTTCATCGGCATCATGCTCAGCTCCATATATCTGCTGATCGTTGGCAAAATCTCGATCCGCCTGATCAGCCGCGTCGCTGATATCCCCCACCGGCTGCTTTTCCCTGTAGTGCTGGTGCTGTGCGTCTTCGGGGCCTATGCGGTCAACAACACGATCTTTGACGTCATTGTGATGTTCATAATGGGCGGGGTCGGCTTTGCCATGCTGCGCCTCAAAATACCGGCCGCGCCATTCCTGATCGCCTTTATCCTGGGCCCGTTGCTGGAGGACAATTTCCGCCAATCTCTTTTGCTTAGTCGCGGTGACTGGTCGATTTTCTTTTCCAGCACAATCTGTTGGGTGTTTTGGGGGCTCACCGCGCTGGTCGTCGGCTTTACCGTTTGGAGCAACGTGAAACGCGCATGAACCCATTCACCATCGCCCTCCTGACGGACACCCATATCCGCGCGCCGGGCGGCGACCAGTCCTCTCCCTATCCGGTGAATGCCCGGGCGAATGCCAGAGCGCGGTATGCCGTCGAAGTCATCCGTGCTGAAGAGCGCGCGTTTACGGTCCACCTTGGCGACGTCGTGCATCCCTTGCCCCACATGGCGGCCTATGCCGATGCGGCGGTCGAGGCGCACCGCGTCCTCGCCCCGCTTGCGCCTGATCTGCATCTCGTTCCCGGCAACCACGACATTGGCGACAAGCCCCATGATGCGTCGCCCGCAGGACCGGTCAATGAGACAACTCGTGCGACATATCGTGATGCCTTTGGCCGCGACCATTGGCTGGTTGAACATGACGGCGTGGCATTTGTCGCCATGAACTCGTCACTTGTGAACACGGGAGCGGATGCGGAGGCGGTTCAGCGCGACTGGCTGGAGCGCGAACTCATGTCGTGCCGCGATAAGCGCGTGTTTCTTTTCTCGCATTGCCCACCATTCATCGCTTCGGCAGACGAGGCCGAGCACTACGACAATTTTGGAGAGCCGGGCCGGTCCTGGCTCCTCGGTCTCTGTGCGGATACTGGCGTAGAGGCAATATTCTCTGGCCATGTTCACCAATTCTTTTTCAACCGCTACCGCGGCGTGAAACTCTACTGTCTTCCGGCAACAAGTTTCGCCCGCCAGGACTATAGCGAAATGTTTTCCGCGCCGCCTGCATCTGAGTTTGGTCGGGATGATCGCGGAAAACTCGCGGTCAGTTTTCTGGATATCTCCGACGACGATCACCGCTTGCGAGTCGTCGGGACCGGTGGGAGTGAATGGAACGCCGATGGCGTCATGGACCTTCCCGATACTCAATTGGGCACGTCAACGCTGATCCCGCACTTGCGCCACGACTGGGCCACGCCGCGCGTCCTGCCGTACAACGGCCCAATGGAGGAGTTCAGCCGAAAGGCGGTGCGCAACGACTATCCCTTGTTGCGCTTGTTGCAGTTCGGAATTTCAACCATTCGTGTTCCGGCAAGTGATCTATTGGACCCAATCCAAGCGGCAAGGCTGGACGATTGGATCTCACTGCGGGGCCAATTGGTCGTGTTCTCGACTGAGCCACCGACCCGAGACCTGATCCACGCACTCGCGGCACGGGAAGACGCCGTTGTTGCGTGGGAGATCGTGACCCGGAATTTGGATGATGTACCCGCTTTCATTGCCGTTGACGGCATGACAAGGTGGCTGGGCAAAATTACCACGTCAGCCGACAACGTTGATCGACGGGGCGCGTTTGCCCACTCGGTAACCTCAGGATTTCTTGCCAACCAAATTGATAGAGCTGTAGCTTGCGCGACATCCAACGCACTGCAAGGTGTGGTGCTGCAACTTCGCTACGACGACGACCTTGCCGTGCTGGATCATTCCGCAGACCGCGCCCTGGAGACAGGGTTGGATCTGGTGGTGAATCTCCGGCTGTCACATGACGACCCGAGTCAAGGCAATTTTGACGCCCAATGGATCGCGGACCGAATAAACACCTGCCAGAAATGGGCTGACGAAAACGCACGTTTTCACCTCCAATTGGATACCTTCGAAGATGTCGACAGAGGCTATAGCCCGCGGTTTGGCCTGGTCGATCGCCTGGGAAACCCCCGATTGGCTTGGGACCGCCAACGGGGCTCATCTTTGGTAACCTTGGACTAGGCTGCCGATCGCCGAGCGTTAGATCCGGTCAGAGCGGCGGCCGCTCCCTGGCATTGGCTTTGGGTTTCCCCTCCTTGACGAACGCCTGGAATTCGAAACGGGTCACTTAGCAAGCACACGCGACAAAGGCAGTTCGGAACTCTGGGAAGCTGCAGGTCCCGCGACGACGACCGCATGTCGCCCAGGGCCGAATAGCTTGCTTGTGCGAACTGCATTCAATCCCTTAAGCTGGTCGCAACCAAAGTTTGGAGGGCGACATGCCGCCCAAGAGTCGTGCCGGTGCCGCGCCGTTTCCGGTCGGGGTAGCTGGCGCTGTGCCGGGATTGCCGGATCCGGCCGATCTGTACATGGCGCTGGATCTCGGCACCAACTCCTGTCGCATGCTGATTGCCCAGCCAAAGGGCAGTCAGTTTCATGTCGTCGACAGTTTCTCCAAGAGCGTTCAGTTGGGACAAGGCCTTGAAGCCAGCGGCTTCCTTTCACGCCAGGCGATGCGCAGGACGCTGAATGCGCTGAAGGTCTGCCGTGCAAAGCTCGACAGGCATGGCGTCAGACGCATGCGGCTGGTCGCCACCGAAGCCTGCCGTCGCGCAAGGAACGGCCAGTCCTTCCTCAAGACAGTTGCCCGCGAGACCGGTTTTGAACTGGAAGTCATCGCTCCCGACGAGGAGGCGCGTTTGGCAGTGATTTCCTGCGCGCCACTTGTTTCGCAAAAAACCGAGCAACTGCTTGTTGTCGACATTGGTGGCGGCTCTACCGAACTCGTCTGGATCGACCTCAGCCGTGTGCAGAAGATCGAGCGCCCACGGGCAATCATGCGCCTAAAGACGGGATTCACGACGGATCCTTCGTCGCCGTTCCCCACGGCTCATGTCGTCGACTGGATATCCGTGCCTCTGGGCGTTTCGACGCTTCGCGACCAGTTTGTCGATGTTGAGGACGATGCCGCAAGGTTTGCCTTGATGAGTTGCTGCTTTGAAGAGTGCCTCGCGGAATTCTCGCCATACGAGGCAGAACAGACGCGCGAGGGCTTCCAGATCATCGGCACATCCGGGACGGTGACCACGGTGGCCGCGAGTCACCTTGGACTTGTCAGGTATGACCGAACGAAGGTGGACGGACTCAGAATGACTTCCGACCAGATCGACAAGGTCATCAACAAATATCTTGATCTTGGGCCTCAAGGTCGCCGTGCCGACCCTCGCATCGGGAACGGCCGGCATACCTTGATCATGTCGGGCGCAGCCATCTTGCAGGCCCTGCTCAGGATCTGGCCAACTGACCGCCTCACCGTTGCGGACCGCGGCTTGCGTGAGGGTCTCCTGTACGCGCAAATGTCAGCTGATGGCGTTCTTGAAGACGGCGCCTACTGACTTCACATCCTGACCTGGACATTTTGGCGTCTGGTGACGCTTGGTGCCGTCGAAAGCGCCTTGGCCTGAACCCGTGTGCGTCTGTGCCAGTGCTTGTTCCGCATTCGGCCGGCCGTGACCTTATCCGTTCAGGTCGCAGCCAAGGAACTTGCGGTCATTTTGCAGTGCCGCGTGAAGCACGGAAAATGATCCGGCAGCGGGGTCAATGACAAAATCCCCCTCGTTGCTCACGGCGGACATCAAGCGTCCCTGCAATTCGATCGGCTTGGCGTGCGGATGCTCGCGTTTCGACACCTTTTCCAATACGATGTCCGTGATGTTGTGGACTTTCCACACGCCCTTTGCCCTGACGGGCCGTCTTTGCAGGACAATGCAATGCTCCGCACGGCGCCTGGTGCGGTACCCCATGCCGAACGTGCCCTTGTCCCATGTCACCAGGTCGACGACTTCCAGTTCCGTGCCTTCCAGCCAAGGACGCACCCCTTGGCACAGGTGAAACTTGTCGACCCAGAGGAACAGATGTCCGGACGGAATCAGAACGCGGTCAATGCTCTGGACGAACTTGGCAATCACCGCCTCAGACATTTGTGTCATGGCGCTGCGTCGTGTACCGCGCGACTTGCCTTCATTGCCATAGGAGAGCTTTTCGAGAACGCCACGGTACTGGGGGTCAAGGAAGGCGACGGGAATGGCGCCCTCCGGGAGCATGGCCAGGAATTCCAGGCCATCCATCTTCAGGCGGGTGTTGGGTCTGAGGGATATGGGCAACGTGAGCCTGGGCGCATCCACGGTCCTTTCGTTCGAGAAGACGGCCTTGGCAGCCAGATCTTTCGTCAGGCTCGACTTCTTGGTCGTCTTCTGTTGTGCGGCCGGCATCATCGTCCTTTCTCGTCCCGGGTCGTCGTGTTCGCAGACTGGAGGCGAACCCGAGTGAATTTCCGTTCAATTTCGAAGACTTGCAGCCTTCTGGGCCAAGGCTTCGATTTCAGTCCAACGGCCGCCAGACACCAAGTCGTCTGGCGCCACCCAAGACCCGCCGACACACATCGTGTTCTCAAGGTCCAGATAGTCTCCGACATTGTCCATGTTGATGCCGCCGGTCGGACAAAACTTGATTTGGGGCAAGGGGCCGGCGAGCGCCTTCAGCGCCGCCGCGCCGCCTGACGCTTCCGCGGGAAAGAATTTCTGGACCGTGTAGCCCCTTTCCAGCAGACGCATCGCCTCGCTTGCGGTGGCGGAACCCGGTATGATTGGAAAGTTCTCCGTTTCGGCAGCGCTGAGAAGCTGCTCCGTAGCCCCCGGCGAGACGCCGAAGACCGCCCCGGCGTCCTTTGCCGCACGAACATCGGATGCCGTAAGCACCGTTCCGGCTCCGATCACGCCTCCCTTGACCTTGGTCATGGCACGAATCGCGTCAAGGGCCGCTGGCGTTCTGAGCGTGACTTCCAGCACGGGCAACCCGCCGCTGACCAACGCATTGGCCAGCCGTGCGGCCTTGCCGGAGCTGTTGACGGTCAGGACCGAAATGACAGGCGCCAATTGGCAGATCCGGGACGTCTCGCGGCAGCCTTCCTGAGGATTCATGGCGCGCGCGTCCAATCAAGGCACGCCTCCGCACGCAACTCCCGGATTGCATCCAACGGATGCCTCAAGGGCCTGATTGCTTGCGAACGAATTTGTCCGAGCTGCCCTGACCACCAGGGAAGGAACTGGTTCGTTCGATCCTCCGGGTCGCAGTCACACCTGGGCCAGTCTGAAAAGGGCACCAGGGCCAAGGATGGGACTTTCAATGTGCAAGTGCTCCGCAGCAAGGAATGCAGTTTCCGCATGACTGGCATGCAGAAAGCCAAGCTTCAAGATGCCTCGTTGTCGCTTATGTGAGGCGAGACAAACCATGGAGTGCCAGATGATCACCCTGAATTCATCCGACGAAATTCAAAGAATCGAACTCAAGGCCCGCAAGCTTCGCGCCGAGTTCGTGAAATCCTTCTTTGCCCGTCTGGGCCGGCGCTGACGCGATCCGACCCCTGTAGGAGTCCGTCGGCGTGTGCGTTGCGGCGTGGTCAGACCGGCCTGTGCGCTGTCTCACTGACGGGCTGCATCCGCCCAGCCGGCTTCAAGTTTCTCGATGGCCGCGATCCGGTCGTCGGTCTTGGGGTGGCTGAGAAGCCATGCGGGCACCGCCGCGCCTCGAGCACCGGTCAACCTTTCCAATTTCTTGAACAGCGACTTTTGCGGTTCGGTTCCGATCCCTGACTTGATCAACAAGGCCGAAGCATAGGCGTCCGCTTCATATTCGTCCGAGCGCGAAAGCCGCGCTGCAAGCATGGTGGTGAGGACGTTGGCAATCATGACGCCGAATCCTGGCAGGAAGCGGCCAAGGACCATCATGAGCGCAGTGCGAAGCGCGTTCTGGCCTGAAAAATCGATCATTCTTCTTCGCGCGTGCCCAAGCGCCACATGACCGAGTTCGTGCGCAATGACAGATGCCATTTCCTCGGCTGCAATCTCTCCGTTGCGGTACTTCTGGTAGAAGCCCCGGGTCAGGAAAATGCGCCCGTCCGGAGCGGCCAGCCCGTTTACAGGCTCGATTTCGTAGAGATGAACCCGGATACGAGGGAGTTCCAACGCCTTTGCCATGCGGTCCGTGAGCTCCTTGAGCGCCGGATCGACCAGTTCCGACGAATTCTCATTCAGTTCGGCAGAGGTCTTCCAGGCTGAGAACTTGTACATCACCAGCGCATAGAGGATCGCCAGAAGTATGGGACCGAACTTAAGCATGACTTGAATATGGGACGCAAAGACAGGTGTTCCAAGAACCGCATTGCCCAACCAAAGTGAATTCCTTTGCAGGACCGGAAATTTCATGGCGATGCAGCAGGGCATTGCCCCGTCCGTCAGCGGCGCTTGGCAGCGTCATCGCCAGATACTGCCGATTCCAAGGGACAGGAATACGCCAAGCAGCGTGAACGCGATGCCGTAGACAGCTGCATACCTGAGCGTGTCGATCATTGTGCCACGCCGTTTGCGTGCGGCACGAAGGCCCAGGGCCACGCCTAGGATCAGGCAAATCGCGACAATCATTCAAATCTCGCCCCTTGCTCGGTGACATTGGCGGCGCGATGCCGCTGTCCTGCATTCATGGAATCAAATGCCGCTGGCGGCAATTGGCAAAACTCCTTGCCCGCTAGGTCCAGTTCTGCGTTTCGATGTCCGGCCTCGACGAAATCCCATCGCGCCTGCGGACGCCGAATCTACATGGAACATTGTGGATGGAACTGCTCCCTGGTTGCAAAACAGAATGACCCGAACAAAGTCATGCAAGGGCATTGCGCAATCCATCCGACAATCAGCCGGGAAGAGGAAAGGTCGCCGAAAGCTGCCCAAAAAGACTCGTCCGGCGCCAATGGCCAACTTTCCCGTTCAGGAATTTCTGCGTCTATACAAATCAATGGCGCCAGGTCCTCAAGCAAATGCCATTGGCCCAATGAGGCGTTCTGATCCGCTCGAAGGGAGAATGCACCTTGGCATGCACCTGGCATCTTTGCAGAGCGTCGAGGATCGATACGTAGAGGCGGAAGCAAATCGCGCCATCCGGCACAGCAAGGTTGGCCACAATCGCCAGGCAGCGGTGCTCAGCCAAGTGCCTTGCGCATGATCGGGCGGGTTTCAGAGCGACGGGCGACCTCTTCGAAGCCCGCATCGCGCAAGGCTTGAACGAAACCGGTCCTAGCATAGTCCGCCGGGCAGTGCTTTCGGAGTGTGTCGATCGGATACCCTTCAGGCACCGAGCCGTCCCGCGCCTTCACGCGGGTGCAGGCGGCACGGAGCATCTGGACCGAAATGCCCTGCCGCCTGAAGACTTTATTGGTGAAGAAGCAGGTGACCGACCATACAGGTGCATCATCCAGCGGTTTGAGCACATGGGAGGTGGCAAGCCGGCGCGTTCGTCGACCTGCAACCAGCGCAAGGGCTCTCCCGGCCTGCCGATGAGCCCCGACGATGGGCCGGTCTCGAATACGGCGTTCATTGCCTTGCGGTTGCCCTGATCTGTCCCGGCTTCCCAATTCTTGCGGTTTCAGGCGTCGTATCTTGCACCTGCACCCGCCGCGGCCGCCCTTCTTCCCTGTCACTTGGCAAGACCCGCCCGATTGGCGGGACGTACATCAATCTTCATCGAAAATACCTGTCTCATAGCCATCGATGCTGAGGGTATTCTTTTTTTCCCAGTAGGCGAGGACGCCCTTCGGGCCCATCTGTTCGAAATACGGGACCAGTTCGTCCGGGCCTCGCTGAGCCCTGAAGTCCATGATGGGCACGCCGCTGCCGCAGGAGGTCTGGACCATGTCGATCTCCATGTCGATTACCTGCCGCGAACCGGCAAGACTGGGGAAAGCGGCGGCCTTTTCCACCCAGCCGGCATCCTGGGGATGGGTCGCGCGGGCCGTGCCGTAGACGCGAAGGATAAGGGCATCGCCCTCGAACGCACAGAACATCAGCGTCATTCTGTCAGACAGGCGAAGGTGGGCGGCGGTCTCGTTGCCGCTGCCGGAGAGATTGAGCCAGCGGATTTTTGTGTCGCTGAGAATTTTCAACGTGCCCATGCCCTTCGGCGAGAGGTTGATCCGGCCCGCGGGCGCCGCGGTGGCCACGAAGAAGACCGGCTGTTTCTCGATGAAGGCCCGAAAGCTCCGATTCAGTTTGGTCCCGATCGCCAATGTCTCCGCTCCTCAGACGTCAACGAGGTCATCCTGGAAATTTTTGGACTGGGCAATACCCTTCGGCTAGGCGCTGCCCATCCTGCGGGGGCACTGCCGATGTCTCTCTTGACCTTATGCTGGCAGTGGCTGCGCGCCTCCGTTGAATTCAATGTTTTGACTGTAGACAAGTCGCTCGTCGCAGGACGGTCCCGCACGCATGCCTTCGAGGTGCTCGGACCCAAGGATGAGTCCCTGACGGTCCGGGACCTGCATTCTTGATACCGCCGATTTACGGCACCAATTTTCGCACATCAAAGCATTGCGCTCTGGGGTCGGCCAAGCTTGCCTCAACAGGTCTCGGGGAGGCGGGCTCCGTGTTCGATCTTGACGGTCCAAGCTGCCGTTCAATTCACCACGTCGGTTCCATGAGTCGACCGCAACGCCTGCGTCCCGTCCGGCGGAATCGGGCGGCGAAAACCGACGAGAAGGAGCGGTTTTCGCCACCGCCTTGTGCCTAAGGGGCGCCCCGATTTCACCGGCGTGCGTTCTCCTCGGCGCGCCTCTCGACGATTTCATCGGCTTCGCGGCCGTACAGCTCCTGAAAACGCGCAAAGTCGGCTTCGTACCTGCCAACACCCTGGGTTGCCGACCGAAGATTGTTGATCAGGCCTTCAAGGGACGTGCCGGGCATTAGCGCGCGAACGACATCCCAGCCTTCTGCATCGGCTTCACGATCAAATCCGAGAATCTGGCCGCGCATGGACGAGACCATTGGATTGAGGTCGCCTGTAAAGACGGATGGCGCCCGGAACCGGACTTCGAAAATCGGTTCCAGCAATACCGGATGCGCCTTGCTCAATCCTTCCGAGACTCCGCCGCGGCCAGCGATCCTGAAAGCCATGTCCGATGAATCGACCGAATGGTGCTGGCCGTCGTACAGGTTGACCAGCACGTCAATGACAGGGAATCCAAGCGGCCCTCGCGCCATGGCCTCTTCGGCGCCCAACTGAACGGCGGGAATGTAGTTCTTTGGGACCGATCCACCACGAATCGTCTCTGAAAAGGCGAAACCGTCTCCACGCTTGGCAGGCCCAACCGTCAGCTTGACGTCGGCAAACTGTCCCGCACCCCCTGACTGTTTCTTGTGACGGA
>VYCX01000544.1 GCA_009843725.1 Boseongicola sp. SB0675_bin_26 | reverse complement strand
CGTCCTTGCCGCGCTGGACATAAAGGGTGGACGACTCGCGGAGCGCTTGAGGCGTGTCCCAGGTGCCGAAGTCGATCTCGTAATGCATGAGACCCTTTGAGCCGAAGACGCGCACGGAAAAGACCCCCGGCGAGGTCCAGCAGGCGCCGACATAGGCGACGGCGCCGTCCGAAAGGCGCAAGAGCGTCATGGACTGGTCATCGACCTCTGCGCCGACGGGACTGAGCCTGGAGGCAACGGAGGACGCCTCGACGATCTCTGCACCGAGGCAGTTCACAACGTCGAACATGTGAATGGCGAGCTGGGAAAGCGGCCCGCCGGGCGCCCGGTCGCTGTACCAGCGCCAGGTGTCAGGAGTGAGTTCCAGCGCCCGTTCATTCGAGAAGTTGGCCTCGATGAAGCCGACCCTGCCAAGTTCGCCGGCATCGATGCGCCGCTTGATCTCCTGCACCCCGCCCAGAAGGCGGGCGGAATGGCCCACCGTGACCGTGATGCCGTAACGGTCCTGCAGCGCGTCGATGGCAAGGCCATCCTCGAGGCTATGGGCAATCGGCTTTTCCGTGTAGACGTGCTTGCCAGCCCTCGCGACCTGCAAGGCGACCGGGTAGTGCTGTTCGTTCGGAACGGTCAGTACCGCGCCTTCGATGTCGCCGCGGACAAGAATGTCGTCCAGCGTTTCGACGGAGGGAATGCCCGTGTCGGCCTCGAACTTCACGCGGTTCTCTTCGGAACGGCTGTAGCCCGCGACGATTTCGATCTTGTCCGAAAGTTCCGAGGCCCGAGCAAGCACTCTTGCCCATCGTCCAAGCCCGACGATTCCGACCTTGACCATTGCTCACCCCATTCGCCGCTTCAGCCAGCCAATGACGTGGTCGATGGCATCTGCCTGCACGTCGTCGAGTTCGTATTCTCCACCAGCGCCCCGGACCGGAAAGACATAGCCGTGGAAACCGTGGTCGCAGGAGACCCATTCGACATCCTTCCCGGCCTCCGACATGAGCTCGTAGGTGGTCCGGAAGACGCCCTGCAGATGGTCGTCGTCGCGGCCCATGACGAGAAAGGGCGTCCTGATCGTCGAAATCCGCGTCGCGGCCGTTTCCATGTCGATTCGGCGGCGGACTTTCTCGACGTCGGCCATCTGCATTTCCTCGATGTTGCGCAAACCGGTGTCTTCGTTGACAAACGCCGTGTCATCGGGGCGAAGCGCAAGAAACTCGTGCGCCGCTGGCTCGCTGGCGACGGCCGCCGCAAGCCCGTGGTATTCGGACGCGATCTTCAGCGCCATCTCCCCGCCATGGCTCATGCCGATCACGCCCACCCTGTTCTCGTCGACCCAGGGGAGTCCCTTAAGGTAGTCCGCGATCGCGATTTCATCCTCGTATTCCAGCGGCGCACGGTTGAACATCTCCCGTCCCTGCCGCTGGTCGCGGACCATCTTGCCGCCGCTGTTGTAGCCAAGCTCGACTTCGGTCCTGTAACGCAACCAGGCACAAGCCATGCCCGCATCCGTGAGCTTGTCCATGGTATAGGCACGGTTCCGAACGGCATCGCGGATCCAGCGCATGCCCTCTCCCCCGTTGCCAGCAGCCATGAGCACCATCGGGAAGGGGCCGTCGCCTTCAGGCTTTCGCACGCCGATCGGGGCATAGAGCCCGTCCCAGACCTCGACATACATCAGATGCACGGACTCGCCGTGCACCTCTTCGATAATGTGGATGTGTTCAGGATCCGTCGTCATGTGCGCTTCCAAGATGCAACCTCCTCGGGCGAGAGCACGCATGCTGCCATGCGGCCGTCGTCACGTGCGGTGAGCCCGATCTCGCCAACATCCTCGAACTCGATCTCGACCTTGTCGCCGTCAAGGTTGAGGCGACGCATCGCCGCGCGCATGGCCTCGGGCACTTGCTCGGAGCGCACGGCCATCGAGAGCAGTCCTGCCGCTTCTTCACTGTCAAATGCAAGCCTTGCGGCAAAGTCCGTCTGTCGTTCGACGCCAACCAGATGCTCGAACATTCCCGGGGCGTCCTCGAGCCAGCGGACGACGTCATCGACCTCCCATCCGCAGGCAGGAGTCGCCAATTCGCACCGTGTATGGAAACGGCAGCCCCGAGGCGGTCGTGCCGGGTCAGGCACGTTGCCCTCCAGTCCCCGGACTTCGACATTGGCATCCGCTTCCAGGTCTGGCTTCGCCGCCATGAGTTCCCTGGTGTATGGGTGATGGGGGGAATCGAAGATTGCCTGTGTCTCGCCTGCCTCGGCGACCTTTCCGAGATACATGACGACGAGCCGGTCCGCCATGTGACGAACGACCGACAGGTCATGCGTGACAAAGAGATAGGCAAGGTTCCTTTCCTTCTGCAGGTCGTTCAGAAGATTCAGGATCTGAGCCTGCACGGAGACGTCGAGGGCGCTTGTCGGCTCGTCCAGCACGATGACTTCGGGATTCAGCGCCAGTGCCCGTGCGATCGAGATGCGCTGGCGCTGCCCGCCCGAAAACTGGTGCGGGTAGCGATAAAGATGCTGCCGGCCAAGTCCGACCTGCTCGAGCAGTTCCACCACGCGTTCGATCAGATTGGCGCTGGTGGCCTCGTTGTAGACCTTGAGCGGGCGCCCGACCAGGTCGATCACGAGATGACGAGGGTTGAGCGAGGCGAAGCTGTCCTGAAAGACCATTTGGCAGTTGCGACGGAAGGCCCGGGCAGCCTTGCCCTCGAGCCGGTCGATGCGGCTCATCATGCCGTCCATGTTGTAATGGACGCCGCCCTCGGTCGGATCGGCAAGGGCGGCGATCACGCGGCCAAGGGTGGTCTTGCCGCAGCCGGATTCGCCGACCAGGCCGACAGTTTCCCCGCGTCGGATGTCGAAGGATACGCCATCGACGGCCCGCACATGGCCGACGACCCTCTGCAATGCGCCTTCGCGGATCGGATAGTGCTTCTTGACCTCGCGAATGGAGAGGATGAGATCGTCAGCCTGCGGTTCGGCTGCTGCCCTCATGCGGTCACCCTGCCGTAGTTTGGCCGCTCACCCGACGGCGCGGGATGATCAATGAAGCAGGCGACCAGATGGCTCGGTGTGATCGCCTCCAGAAACGGGTCGTTGTTGCGGCAGGCGCTGGTCTCATAAGGACAACGCCCGCAGAAGCGGCAGGCGGCAGGCGGATCGACAAGTTCCGGCACCGTGCCGCGAATGGCCGCAAGCCTGCCGCGCGGCGTGTCCGCGCCGGGAACCGCCGCCATCAGGCCGCGAGTGTAAGGATGGCGGGGGTTTGCGAAAACCTCCGTCGTCGTCCCGATCTCAACGATTCGGCCCGCGTACATCACCGCCACCCGGTCGCTGATGCGCCGCACCAGCGACAGGTCATGGCTGATGTAGAGAACGGAGGTCTTGCGACGCTGCTGGAGATTGCGAATCAACTCGAGGATTCGTGCCTCCACCGTCACGTCCAGCGCGGTGGTGGGCTCGTCCGCGATCAGGAGATCGGGGTTGCAAGCCAGTGCTTGCGCAATCATCACCCGCTGCCGCATGCCGCCCGAGAGCTCGTGCGGATATCGGGCCATGAGCTTTGCGGGATTCGGCACCTGCGTTTCGGCCAGCGCACCTGCCACCATCGTGGCGAGAGCCTCCTCGACCC
Source organism: Boseongicola sp. SB0675_bin_26 (assembly GCA_009843725.1). Classification (GTDB taxonomy): domain Bacteria; phylum Pseudomonadota; class Alphaproteobacteria; order Rhodobacterales; family Rhodobacteraceae; genus JAJEFO01. Next base: position 6,385 of record VYCX01000544.1, on the reverse strand, counting down.
GCCTTCTTTGCGCCCTCGCACCGGGCAGCGAGAGAAGCCAGCCATCCCCGAGGCGCGGGCTTTGCGACGCAAACCGTCGGACAGCGCCGACCGTGTCAGCAGGGAGGCCTGCAAGCGCGATGAGCTCGTCCGTTCGGTGCTGCAGGAAGACCTCCGCAATCTGCGCGCCGACCGGGAGCGTCGGATTGAGCGCCTTGCCCGGATCCTGAAAGATCATCGCGATGCGGTCGCCACGAATCCTGCGCATGTCCTCGGACGGGATTCCGAGCAGATTGACCGACCGGTCCTGACCTGCCTTTCGCCCCGTGCCTTCGCAAGTTTCGCAGCCTGTGCCCTCGCAGCCCGTGCAGACTTCATGCGCGCTGAACATGACCGAGCCGCCAGCAAGAATGCCGGGCGGCACCGGCAGAAGACGGAGGAAGGAACGGCCGGTGACGCTCTTGCCGCAGCCGGTTTCGCCGACGAGGCCGAGCGTCTCGCCATCCCGGATGTCGAAGCTGACGCCGTCGACCGCGTGGACGACGCCGCGCTTCGACTGGAAATGGACCTTGAGGTCGCGAACCGATGCAACCGTGGCGCCGCCGTGCTTTGCATCGAGCATCACCGCCCCTCGGTCCGTGGGTCGAGCGCGTCGCGAAGACCGTCCCCGACGAGATTGAAGGAAAGTGCCCAGAGGAAGATCATGAGCCCGGGAAAGGTCGATGCCCACCACCGGCCCGACGCGATCCCGGCCTGCCCTTCGGAAACCAGCACGCCCCATTCGGCAATGCCCGCCTCCGCAAGGCCGATGAAGGACAACGTCGCGCCGATAAGCACGACGTTGCCCATGTCAAGCGTCGCCTGCACCGTCACCGGCGTCACTGCATTCGGGAGAATGTCGCGAAGGTATATGTTGAGCTTCGAATCCCCGATCACGCGGGCGGCATCTACAAAGTCGTGCTGCTTGATCTGCAGGACCTGCGCCCGCATGATGCGCGCGTATTTCACCCACAGCACCACCGCGAGCGCGAAGATGATGTTGCCGAATGACGGGCCCAGCATGGCGGCAATGGCAAGCGCGAAGATCAGTTCCGGAATCGACAGGAACACGTCCACGATCCGCATCAGCACCTCGTCCACCCATCCGCCAACAAGCCCGGCAATCGAACCGATGATCGTGCCGAATATCATCGTGGAGCCAACGACCATGAGGCTCAGTTGCAGCGACGTACGGCTTCCCCAGATGACGCCGTACAGCACGTCGCCACCCTCGTTGGTGGTTCCGAGCAAATGACCCGGCGTTCCTGGCGGCTTCCTGACAGCACCCCAGTCGCGGGGCATCTGGTAGGGATCGGGCGAATTCGGCTCCGAGATCCAGGGCGCGAAGATCGCCATGGCAAGCATCAAGCCGATGATGACGAGTCCGATGACCGTTGCCGGGTTCGAGGCCAAGCCCTGCAGCACCCCGAACAGTCGGCGCATGCGGACGCGAAAGGCGGTGTCGGCTGTCATGCCTTCGGCGTCAATGCGGGATTGGGATGTGTCCGTCATGTCACTTGCCCAACGTCACCCGGCGATCAAGGTTTGCGTAGACCAGATCGACGATGAGGTTCACCACCAGGAAGAGGACGGAGGTAAAAAGCACGTAGGTCATCAACGTCGCCTGGTCACCCCTCAGGACCGAATCCGCCATCCATCGGCCAAGACCCGGCCATCGGAAGATGATCTCGACCGTGATGGTGCCCTGCAGCAGGAATCCGAAGGTCAGGCCGATTACCGTCACCGTCGGCACCAGGGCGTTTCGTCGAGCATGCCGCTTCAGGACGATCCGCTCGGCGAGTCCCTTCGCGCGGGCTGCGTCGACATAGTCCTGCTGCAATTCCTCTACCAGCGCCGAGCGCATCATTCGCGCAATTATCGCAGTCGCTCCGTAGCCCAGCGTGACCGACGGCAGGACAAGGTGCCAGATCGCGTCCCAGAACGCGGACGGGCTGCCTGCAAGAATCGCGTCAACGGTATAAAGCCCCGTAGGGTGGGCAATGGACGCAAAGATCGTCGCGTCGCTTCGCCCGATTGGCGCGATGCCGATCTCCGCCCAGAATATGATCAGAAGAAGGATTCCAAACCAGAACTGCGGCAGGCTCGCCCCGCTCACGGCCACGATCCGGGTCACGTGGTCAGGCAGCCGGTTCCGGCGCGCCCCGGCATATGTGCCAAGCGCGATACCTAGGAACAGCGCAACCAGCCCCGAGGCAAAGGCAAGCTCCATCGTTGCAGCGAGCTTCAGGGGAAAGACGTCCGCAACCGGAGCGGCGGCGACGCCCGACCATCCGAAGTCGCCCATGGCTATGCCCCGGATCCAGTAGATGTACTGGACCCAGACGGGCTTGTCCAAGTTGAAACGCGCCTCGATCTCGGCGACCTCGTCCGGCGTCATCTCGTGACTGAGGTAGATCCCGATGGGGGAGCCGCCGACGCGGGTCAACGTGAAGACCACGATGGACACGCCGATGACGAGAACGGGCAGGACCATCAGGCGGCGTAGGATGTAGTCGCGAAGATGCAATTGGCGACCTCATTGCAAACGGGCCCGCGAACGGGCCCGTTCGGGTGTCAGGACATACTGGGGCTCACTTGTCAAAGAGCGCGAATTTCAGGCTCGGGCGTGGCCACAGGGGCTGCGTTGCAAAGCCCTTCAGCCAGTCGCGATGCGCCATCACGATGCCTTCCTGCGCGCCAATGAGCCACATGGGATCCTCGTAGAGCATCGCCTGCAACTCGCTGTAGAGCGTTGCGCGCTTGGCCGGATCAAGCTCGACCGCTGCCTGGTCAATGAGGCTCGCGACCCTTTCCGCATCCCTGTAGCCCTTGGCAAATCCGTGAACCTCGCCCCACTCGCCGTCCGGATGCTGATAGGCCTGCATGTAGAAGTTCGGGTCGGCCGCCGGGTCCGCGTTCTTGGCCCACATCGCGTATTCAAGCGGATTCTGGGCATGGGCGTCGTCAAAGACCGACTCGGCCACCGCCAGCACGTTGATGCGAAACTTCGGATTGAGCCTCTCGATGGAATCCTTCAGCACCAGGCACATCAGCGCGAAGAGGTTGCCCTCTTCGGTAATGACCGAAACCGAGAAGCCTTCGTCCCAGACGCCGGCCTCACGGAACAGGCGTTCCGCTTCCGCGTAGTTCTGACTGGAATAGACCGGTGCATTCGGATCATGCCCGAAGACGCCGATGGGCGTGTAGTGCGGATTGAACGCACCGTAGCCTGCCAGCGGGCCATTGAGGAACGCCTCGTAGTCGAACGCATGGTTGAATGCCTGGCGAATGCGCGGGTCATGGAAGAAATCGACAGGGATCGTATCGTCCGAAGGCAAGGAGCCTTCGGGGATGTTGAGGTTGAAGCCGATATGGAGCGGTTCAAGAAGCAGCCCGCCCGTAAAGATGGTCACGCCATCCGCGCCTTCGAGATCGGCGATGAAGGACGGATCGGTCTCGATGGTGTCGAACTCGCCTGCGCGCAGCCCCAGCACCCGGACATCCGGGTCGCCGCCGATCTCGATCCGGACATCAAGCTTGGCGCTTTCGCCCCAGTAGTCATCGTTGACCTCAAGCTGGATGTTCTCGTTCCTGTTCCAGGCCACGAACTTGTACGGCCCGGTCCCGACCATGTTGCCCGCCATGAATGCGTTCGGCGCGCCAGCCTCGACCCCGCCATTGGCTTCCACGGCGTCCTGGCTGACGATCGACGCCACCATGGCGACGACGGTCGAATTGAGGAAGCTTGCCGACGGTTCGGAAAGCGTCGCGCGGAAAGTCATTTCGTCGATCACCTCGGTCGACACGACCACGTCGGACAGTGCGCCGGCATTGCCCTCTGGCAGGTCCATGGTCATGGCCCGGTCCCAGGAGTATTTCACGTCGTCAGCGGTGAATGCCGTGCCGTCGTGGAACGTCACGCCTCCGCGCAGCTTGAAGGTGTAGATCATTCCGTCACCCGAGATGCCGCCGTTCTCCAGGCTGGGCACCTCGACCGCCAATGACGGGATCAGGTCAGGACTCGCAGGCCCGGTATCCAGAAGCCGGTCATATACCTGCAGAATCACCGTTTCGCCCCCTTCGCCCGGCTCCACCTGCGCGGGGTCAAGCGTTGTCGGCTCGTCATCGGCTGCGTGAACCAGCAGCCCCGGGTTCTTCACCTGGGCGGTGGCCGCGAGCGGTCCGGCAAGTGCAATTGCCAAAACTGCAAACCCGGCCTGAAGGCCGCTGCGCCATCTGAATGTCGTCATGTCTTCCTCCCGACTGTCATTGCGACTGGATTCCGTGCACCTCCCGGATCCTTGGAGACTGCTGCAAATCCAGGTTGTGCAATCGTTTGCGGAAAAAAGTAGCGTGGCGCGAGCTTTCTGTCTACAATCTTTTCACTTGAACGCCCGGCGACATAACGGACTGATCCCAATGGCAAAATCCATGAGTGACCTTGAGCGCCTGCCCGGAGAGGATCCCTTCATCGTGGCTCGTGGGGGATTCTACCGCCGTTGGCTGTCAATGATTGACGACATCGAGGAACTCGAGGACATCGTCGCCACGCTCGGGGGAACGACCGAGGACAAGTGGGTTCCGGTCTGGCGCGAGGCCGGTGCAAGGCACGAGGCCGCGGGTGATCGCCTGGAAGCCCAGGGTGCGGTCGAAGCCGCCAAGCATCAGTTTCTGTTGGCAAAAACCTACTACGCCATCGGCCGCTTCCCGGCCGAGATTTCACCCCTCAAGGCCGAAATCAGCGCTGATTGCGCACGTGCCTATCGCAAGGCCAGTTCCCATCTGGACCCGCCAATGGAATCCTTGGATATCGTTTGCGAAGGAAAGGGCTTCCGCGCCCATTTTCGGGCGCCAAGTTCTGATTCGCCCGCGCCCGCCGTACTGATCATGTGCGGTGCGGACGTCTTCAAGGAAGACCGTGGATGGGCGGCGGAACTGGCGCTGGAAGCCGGGCTCGCGTCCCTCGTGATGGATGCGCCCGGCACAGGGGAGAATCCCTTTCCATGGGAGCCTGGTTCGGTCAAGGCCTGGGTCGCAGCCATTGATGCGCTGATGGCGCGCCCTGAAGTCGACCAGACCCGCATCGGGGCCTTCGGGATCAGCCGAGGCGGCTATTCCGTCATGCAGCTTGCAGGCACGGTGCCGGAAAGAGTCAAGGCAGTGGTCGCCATAGCCGGTCACCCGTTCGGCTATGAAATGTCCGAGCATGAGATGGCCACGATTGCCGCCGCACGAAACCGTCGCTCGAACCATCGCTTCGGCCCGCCCGACGGCCCGCCTTCCTTCCCGACATGGTCGGTCGAAAAGGAAAGGGAAATCTTCGCCGGCTGGTCCTTGTCCTCTCTTGGTCTCGTCGAGAGGATCAACATGCCGGTCCTGATGATCAATGGCGACAACGATCATCTCGCGCCCGTCGGCAATATCCACTACATGCTCGAAAGCGGACCCGTGGGCACACGCAGCGCCAAGGTCTACAAGGGTTCAGGCCACTGTGCGTTCGAACACCAGACGGAATGGGGACCAGCCGCCTTCCGGTGGCTCGAACGCAAGCTGTCGACCGACCAGGCGCATTGAGCGTGCCCGCGATTCGGTTCCGAAGGGGCCGACCCCGCGCCTGCCCGCGGCCAGGCGGGGGGAACGCACGCTTCAGGCTTCCATGATCCCGGACAGGTCCTCGCCGAGGTCCTGCAGCACAACCATTGCCGCATTCCGCCCTGGATAGCCGGTGATCGAGCCTCCCGGATGGGTCGTTCCACCGGTCTGGTACAGCCCCGGTATCGGCATTCGGTGCTGTGCCCATCCCGGGGCGGGGCGCTGCTCTCCGGCAAAGCTGACAGACCGGTCACCGCCATGGGGCGCTCCCTTAATCATGTGCGGATTCGACGCCTCGATGTCCACGGGCGACTTGGTCACTCGGGCAAGAATCGCGTCGTCGGTGAACCCTGGGCAAAACCGCCGTACCGTTTCGATCAGGCGCCCGGCGAAAGCCTCCTTGCATGCCTCCCAGCCGGACGGTCCAATGTCCGGAAGGTCATGGACCACGTGCGTGAGCAGCTTGACGGTATGATGCCCGTCCGGCGCACGGCCTGGATCCACGAGCGTCGGCGTCGCCACCAGCAGCCAAGCAACCTTGTCAGATAACCTGCCGTCATAGATGTCGCGACCGGACTGCACGAGATCCTCGATCCAGCCGGCATAGCCGGCCGAAACGGCGCTGCGCGGCCCGCGCCGGGTTTCAAAGACCGGTGGCGCAGAAGTGGCAAGATAGGTAGCGAAGAACGGCACGCCGACATTGTAGGTTTCGACGCCAAAGAGGAAGTCCTCGCCCCAAGCGTCCTCGTGCGCCATTTCGACGAGATGCTTGACG